>NZ_JBEXUD010000035.1:0-125781 GCF_040614215.1 Dactylosporangium sp. NPDC006015 | reverse complement strand
GGTCTGACGCCGCCGGCGAGGCGAGCGGGCCGGGCGTCGCGGCGTCCATCGGCAGGGCCGCGGCGTCGGCGTCGGGGTCCGCGATCGCGGCCAGCAGCAGGGTGCGCAGCTGCTCGAGCACCGCGGCCGCGGCGGGCCGCTGCTCCTCGCCGCGGAAGCCGAGCGTGCCGGCGAGCCCGGCGGCCGGGTCGACGGTCGCGGTCAGGGTCAGGTCGCACGTCGCCCAGCCGGTGTCCGCCGGCGCGGGGCGGACCTCGGCGCCGGGCAGGCGCAGCACCGCCTCCGGTGCCTCCCGCACGGCCAGGACCGCGTCGCACAGCGGCACGGGACGGGCGTCGCCGTAGGCGTCCAGGGCCCGCAGCAGCTCGCCGTAGGGCAGCTCGCGGTGCGCCAGGCAGGCGTCCGTGGTGGCGGCGGCGCGCAGGACCCGCGCCCGGAAGGTGTCCGCGCCGGCCAGGTCGCCGGGGAGCACGAGCAGGTTGTCGAAGGCGCCGGCGACCCGCGGGGCACCGGCGGGGCGGACGCTGACCGGGGTGCCGACCGTGACCAGGGCGCCGCCGTCGTAACGGCACAGCAGCGACTGCAGCGCCGCGAGGAGCACGGCGAACGGGGTGGTGCCGGTGTCGCGGGCGAACCCCGTGACGGCGGCCGCAGCCTCCGGCCCCCAGTCGAAGCCGACGGCGCCGCCCGGCACGACCGGGGTGGTGTCGCGGTCCGGTCCGAGCGGGTGGCTCACCGGCGGCGTGGGGCGGACCGCGCCCTGCCACCAGCGCAGCAGTTCGGCGTCCCGGCGGGGATCGGGGCCGCCGAACAGCGCTGACGGCGCCGGCGGCGGGGGCGGCACCAGGCCGGCGCAGCGCTGCGACAGCTCCTCGACGACGAGGTCCATCGTGTCGTCGTCGGCGACCGTGCGGTGCAGCACGACCGTCACGCGGTGCAGGTCCGGCGCGGTGCGTGTCAGGGTCAGGCGGGCCGGGAGTCCGTCCCAGGCAGGCGTTGCGGGCGCTTCGAGCACCGCGAACGAGGCGGGGTCGGCGGCCGCGGTCACCGGTGCCGGCGATGCATCGACATCGGTCACGGTGGTGCGCAACGGCTCGTGCGCGGACAACACCGCGAGCCAGGCCGCGCGCAGCGCGTCGACGTCCACGGGCCCGCTCACGTCGAAGCCGCGGCAGACGCGCGGCGCGGCGGTGCCCGGCGCGAGGTGCTCCAGCACCCACCAGCGGGCAGGCGATCCGTTCATCGCGTCCTCCTTACGACGGACGAATCGTCACACGCAGCGGACATCGATTGCTTCTCAAGGAATGCGGCGCACACAGCGCATTTCGAAGGATGCGCGTCGATGGCCGCGGTGCCGACGATGAGCGGGGAGTCACCTGCCTGGAAGGAGCACGTCCCATGGTGCAGAACACTGGCGCGGCAGATCCGTCCGTCGTCGAGCAGCGCGTCGAAGAGGTGTGGCGGGACGTTCTCGGCATGCCCGAGGGCGGGCAGCACCTGACCTTCTTCGAGCTGCACGGCCAGTCCATCTCGGCGGTCCGCATCGTCGGCCGGCTGGAGGACGAGCTCGGCGTCACCGTCGACTTCGGGCTGCTGTTCGAGGACCCGGACCTGGCCACGTTCACGAAGGCCGTCGTCGCGCTGACGACCTGAGCGGCATCCACAGGCGACAGACGTGGACGGCGACACGAAACGGCGTGCACACCCCGGGGTGTGCACGCCGTTCGTCGTCCCGCTACCGCTTGCGCGCGATCGTCAGCCCGTCGGCGAGCGGCAGCATCACGGCGTCGAGGCGCTCGTCGGCGGCGAGTGCGGCGTTGAAGGCGCGCAGGGTCTCGGCGCACCGCCGCTGCGCGGGGGTGTCGGCCCGGGACGGGTCGACGACCCAGCCGTCGAGCAGCACGTTGTCGGCGACGAGCAGCCCGCCCGGGCGCAGCAGCGGCACCGCGAGCGCGTGGTAGCGCGGGTAGCTCATCTTGTCCGCGTCGACGAAGACGAGGTCGACGCTGCCGGGCTCGAACCCGGCGAGGGTCCGCCCGGCGGCGCCGAGCCGGAAGTCGACGCGGTCCGCGACCCCGGCCTTCTCCCAGTATTCGCGCGCCAGGGGCAGCCACCGGTCGGACACGTCGCAGGTGACGACCCGGCCGCCGGCGCCGACACCTTCGGCGAGGGCGAGCGCTGACAGCCCGGTGAAGGTGCCGATGTCGACGGCCAGCCGCGCCGGCACCAGCCGGGCGAGCATCGTCAGGAGCGTCGCCTGCGCGGCGGTCGCCATCATCCCGGCCTCGTCGCCGAGCTCGCCGGCGCGGGCGATGAGCCCGGTGACGGCCTGCCCCGGCGGTGTCGTGCAGGCCGCCACGTAGTCGCCGACGTCCTGACCGGCGAGCAGATGCTTGGTGTCCTGGATCCCGGTGGTCATGCCAACCATCGTCCGGCGTCCAGGTCCGTGGCCGCATCCTTGGCCGTGCGGTCCCTTGTGGACACTAGTCGTCCTTGTTCTGCTCCACAGTGGACTGTGATGGGGCGGACCGCCCGGCGTTGACCGGGGTGAGGCCGTTCCACGTGTCGTGGTCGATCTCGCGCAGGCGCTCGTCCTCGGTGCCGGCGATGCGGTTCATGGCGTGCCGCAACAGCGGCGGCGCGACGACCGACGTGACGATCGCGACCAGCACGATCACCGTGTACCCGGCCGTGTCGAGCACCTTGAGCCGCAGCCCGGTCAGCGCCACGATCACCTCGATGACGCCGCGGGAGTTCATCCCGGCGCCGAGGGCGAGGGCCTCCCAGCGGGTGAGCTTCCGCAGCCGCGCACCGAGGTACGCGCCGGCGAACTTGCCCACGATCGCCACCGCCAGCACCACCGCGGCCGTGATGGCCACCTGCGGGCGGGCCAGCGCCGTCAGGTCCATCCGCAGCCCCGCGGTGGCCAGGAACAGCGGGGCGAGGACCCCGGTGACGACGGTGCGCAGCCCGGCCAGCTTCGGCTGGGCGGTGCGGGCGCCGGTGATCAGCAGGCCGGCCACGAACGCCCCGAAGACCGGCTCCATGCCCAGGGCGAGGGTGGTCGCGGCGCCGAACAGCACGAGGATGACCGCCGTCGCGACCGCCGGGGCGTCCGCCGGCCGGTCCGCGACGGCCGTCATCACCTTGCGCACCATCACCCGGCCGAGGGTCGCGGCGAAGAGGAGGAAGCCCACCAGGTACAGCACCGAGGCCGTCACGGTGCCGGCGCTGACCCCGGCCGTCGCGGCGGCCGCGACCACCGACAGCAGCAGCCAGCCGAGGGCGTCGTCGATGAACGCGGCGGCGAGCGTGAGCTGTCCGATGTTGCGGTGCAGCAGGCGCATGTCGGTGAGGGTCTTGGCGATCACCGGGATGGCCGACACGCACATCGCGACGCCGAGGAACAGCGCGAACACGGTGCGGTCGCCGGGGCCGCCCGGCACGACGGGCACCGGCAGCACGTACCCGAGCGCGATGCCGGCGGCGAGGGGGAGCAGCAGCCCGCCGAGGCTGACGGTGGCGGCCGTGGCGCGGACCCGGCGCAGCAGCGACGGGTCCAGGTGCGTGCCGGTGACGGCGACGAGCAGCAGCACGCCGACCTGGCCGACGGCGTCGATGAGGTGCATCTGCTCCGGCGAGCCGGTGAAGAGCCGCTCGGTGACGCCCGGCGCGAGGTGGCCGAGCACCGACGGGCCGATGAGGACTCCGGCGGTGAGCTCACCGACCACCGCCGGCATCCGGCACCGCTCGGCGAGCCGGCCGAGCAGCCATGCCGTCAGCAGCAGCACCCCCAGCCCGACGATGAACCCCACCATCAGGTGCGAGGTGAGTGGGGCGACGAAGGTCATGCCGGTGCCCCTACTTGCGCACGCCGGCGAAGAGGCCGGGCGCGTTGTGCGGGTCGGTGCCGAGCCGCCACGGGATGTCGAGGAACTCCACCGCGCAGCCCGCCTTCTCGAACGCGGCGGTGTACTCCTCGCGGGTGAACAGGTTCATGTAGAAGTAGTCGGTCCACTCCTTGATGCCGCCCTCGGACGTGGCGACGGTGAAGCGGATCTCGACCCGGGTGGCGAAGCCCTCGCGGGTCGAGTGGGTGACCCGGGAGATGACCCGGCCGGGCTCGCGGACCAGGTGCCCGCCGACGTAGCCGTCGAGGAACTGCTCGGGGAACCAGCCGGGCTCCACGATCAGGACCCCGCCGGGCGCCACGTGCGCGGCCATCCGGGCGATCGCGGTGTCGAGCTCAGCGGTGGAGGCCATGCAGGCGACCGAGTTGCCGAGGCACACGACCGCGTCGAACGTGCGGCCGAGGTCGAAGTCGCGCATGTCGCCGGCGTGCACCGCGACGCCGGGCAGCTTGCGCTGGGCGACGACACGCATCGCGGGGGCCAGCTCGACGCCCTCGACGTGCTCGAACAGCTGGGCGTAGCGCACCAGGTGCGAGCCGGTGCCGCTGGCGACGTCGAGCAGGGTGGTGGCGCCCGGGTGGCGGGCGCGCACGTGCGCGGCGATGTCGTCGGCCTCGGCCTCGAAGCTCTTGCCGCGGCTGCGGAAGACGAGATCGTAGATCTCGGTGTGGTCCTGACTCCACCCGGCGTGGGTCTGCGTCCGGTCCTGTTCGAATGCCATTGCAACCTCCGTGGATGAGCGGATCTGCACCTATTCTTCGATTCCGGGGTCACGCTGGCTTCCGCTGCTGTGCGGACCTGAGCCTCACGGTTTGGCGTTGTTCGGCATGTGTACGACGCGCAGGAACGACCGCAGCCGCCAGGGGCGCGGGCCGCCGACGACGACGTCCCGGCCGGCGGCGGCGCGCAGGGCGCTGATGCGGCCGAAGAGCATGAGGTTGAACCGCGCCGGGCGGAAGGTGAGGCTGACGTCGTAGGGGTCGCCGGGCGGCGCGACGCTGACCCGGCCCTCGTGCAGCTGCAGGATGGCCGTCGGGGTGTGCACCGAGCGGAACTCGACGGCGATGCGGTGCCGTGGCATGCGGACCGACTCGTTGAGCAGCGCGCCGTACGAGTTGCGGATCATGTCGACGAGGAACAGCTCGAAGAACAGGGCGGCGTCGGCGTCGGGCATCGGCCACGGCAGGCGGGCCGCGCGCGCCATGTCCCAGCCGTGCACCAGCATCTCGTTGACGAGGTGGGCGAGCACGCCGGCGACGGTGACCTGGGCGTCGCCCAGCCATGTGACGGTCGAGGCCGGGTCGGCGTCGCGGGTGACGAGCAGGATGCGCTCGATCGCGGCGCGCAGGTCGCGCGTGACGACCCTCGGGTCACGCTCGGTGAGGTGGCGCATGACGTGGGAGTTGGTGTCCGCCACGGTGTCCACGTTGGTGCCGGAGAGCAGCTCGCGCAGGCCCGGCACGGGCGGCGGCGGCGCGTCGGGGTCCAGCAGCAGCAGGCACAGCTTGGCGATGGACAGCACGTGGGCGGCGGAGTCGGCGATCGACCACTCCGCGGTCGCCATCGCCGCGGGGTCGGGAGCCCAGTTGACCAGCGACTCGAAGCGCCGGCCCGTGTCCGTGACGGCGGCGCGGGTCTGCTGCCAGCGGTCCTGGAGCACGACGACGGTCATGGGTCACCATCCGCGGAAGTCGTATTCGGGGCCGCGGACGCGACCCCGAGTGCACGAAGGAACGTGAGAGGTCAGGCGTTGTACCACATGGTGGGGAACCATCCGATGCCGAACATCGCCGGCAGGCGGACGTCCCAGTAGACGACGTTGAACACGCCGAGCGCGACGAGCAGGCTGCCCGTCACCACGGCGGCCCGCCGCGGGCTCGCACCGAGCCACGACAGGAAGCGCCCCCTGGTGAGGAGCACGACGACGGCGAAGACGGCCGCGACGAACACGACGTTGCCCACCGACTGCAGCACGAAGGCGAGCGAGCCGTAGAGCGGGTTGTCGGTGTCCGCCGCGTAATGGAAGAGCTTGTTGAACAACGGGTACGGCCGGCCGATGAGGAAGCCGCCGACGAGGCCGCCGAGGACGACGACGCGGGCGGTGGGCCGGTCGCGGAACAGGTCCGGCAGGACGCCGAGCGCGGCCAGGCCGAGGTAGATCAGGGCGAGGCCGATGAGGCCGAAGACGACCGAGGACTGCAGGAGCCGGACCGGCACGTCGCCGACCTTGTCCGTGGACAGCTGCGGCAACCGGTCGCCGAGCAGGACCCCGACGAAGCCGTACACCGCCGACACCGCCACCATGCCGACGGTGAGCCACCCGAGCGGGCGCAGCAGCCGCCGCAGCGGGCCGCCGCGCTGGCCGGCACCGGCCTGTGACAGCGGACCGACGGACGCCGCCATCGCGATGTTGCAGGCGGTGAAGGTGCCGGCGAGCCCGGACACGAACGCGAAGACCAGGCCGGCGGTGGTGCCGGCGATGGCGGTCTTCTTCGCGTCGTGGCCGAGCAGGTTGTTGGCGACGTTGTCGCCGATGACCGAGTCGACGAACTCGTAGGACCAGAGCACCGCCAGCGCGATGCCGGCCAGGACACTGAACAGGACGACCCGGCCGTTGCGGGCGCGTCGGGGAGCGAGGTGCGGGCCCGGCGTGACGCCGGTCCGCAGCTGGGTGGATGTCACGTACCCTCCACTGTGGATGACAAGGAACGCGGCCGGCGCGGGGACGGCGTTGTCCCCGCGCCGACCGGCGTGGTGCCTCAGGTGGTGATCACGGTCGTCCGACGGTCCTTCAGCCACTTCGCCCACCAGAACAAACCGCGGGCGGCACAGACGATGGTGACGGCGAAGAACAGCGTGTAGACCACGTTGGCCAGCAGCAGCGCGCCGTAGACGAACGCGACGCTGGAGCCGAACATGAACTGCGCCTTGCCCGACGTCGGGGTGGTGCCCGGGTCGGTGATCATGTAGTTGGTGAAGAGGATGAACGCGACGCCCGTCATCGGGCCGAGCGCCGCCCACAGCGCGACGTCCCACACGTAGTGGCGGATCAGCGCCTGGATGACGAACGCGCCGACCCAGCCGACGATGAGCGCGACCCGCTTGGTCAGCAGCGCGTTGAGGATCGTGCCGGCGGTGAGGATGACGGTCGGCACCACGATGCGGATCACGTCCGGGACGTGCTCGGTGAAGTGGTACGGCGGCGCCACGTTGACCCAGCCGAACAGCACCAGCGTGACGGTGATGCCGAAGTTCGACGGGTTCATGAAGTGCCGCAGCCGGCCCTTGATCGGGGCCCGGAACAGCACCTTCTGCCCGACGGCCACGACGACGGCGAAGGCGATCGGCCAGTACACGTCGTTGGCGTACAGCAGCATGTTCGCCGCGAGCGCGGTGATGTGCGACGGCAGCAGGAACGTGTACAGCCCCCAGCCGCCGTGGCCGGAGTAGCCGGGGGCGCGCCGCTCGGCCTTCGCCGCGATCCACTCCACGACGAGCTCCGTCGAGTAGCCGATGGCGAGGGAGAACAGCGGCCACGTCCACGGCTGCTCGAAGCCGAGCACGGTGTAGCCGAGGATGTTGAAGATGCTCATGGAGATCGCGAAGTTGCGCAGTGCGAGATACCGCGGGTCGCGGCCGTCCACGCGCGGCGGCGCGCCCGACGGGGTCGACACCGTCACCGTCGCCTTGGTGGGAACCGCTACGGCCGGCGAGACCGGCGCCTCGGTCGGGAGCTTGACGCGGGGCTGCACGTCGGTCATGACGGCTGCACCTCCTGGGCTTGCGTGGTCAACATGAGGGTGTGCTGGCCGGGGCTCAGCTGCAGCGTCTGCATGTGCATGGCGCCGGTGTTGTCGAGCCAGCACACCTCGGCCGAGACCGGCTTGCCCTGGTTGGCGCCGAGCCCGAAGTGCTGCTGGAAGCCGCGCTTGCCGGAGTGCCCGCCGCCGCCGTCGAGCTGCGACACCTGGGTGCGGCCGTCGGCGGTGGTGACGCGCACCTGGGCGCCGTAGGCGGGCGCGCCGGGCAGGCCTCCGGTCGCGGAGACGCCGCCGGTCGCCGGGCGGTACAGGTTGAGGGTGAGGTACTCGCCGGCGCCCGCCTTGGTGTTGCGGTAGTAGGACGGGGCGCCCCACTGCCGGGCGATGGCGAAGTCCTGGGCGCCGTCACCGTCGACGTCGGCGACCGCGACGCCGCGGCTCGGGATGTCGGAGGTCATGCCGAGCTCTTTGGCGACGTTGACGTAGCGACCGTTGGGCTCCTTGGCCCAGAACGCGAACGGCTGCGAGCCGGCGATGTCGTCACCGGGCTTCGCGTTCGGCCACATCTGCGGCTCCTGCAGCAGCAGGTCGTTGGTCATCGCCAGCTCCTGCAGCCACGACCAGCGGTTGATCTTGCCCTTGACGAAGCCGGCGGTCTGCACCAGCGACAGGCGGCCGCTGTTGTCGAAGTCGGCGGCCTTGGCGTCCCAGCCCCAGCCGACCCAGGCGATGTTCGCCGAGGCGGCCTTGTTCTCGAACGGCGCCCGGCCGTCCTTGAGCGCCGCGGCGGCCTTCGCCGGGTTCGCCGCGGTGTTCTGGTAGTAGAGGTTGCTCTCCTCCAGGCCCCAGCTGGTGGTGATGTTGCTGATGAACATGTCGAACTGCCCGTCGCCGGACAGGTCGCTGAACTCCATCGACATGCCCTTGAAGGAGTCGTGCCCGACGACGAGGGACTTCGGCGTGAAGGCACCGCGCTCCCCCTCGGCGAGGGCGAACTTGATCTGGCCGGGCGTGGAGACGTTGCGGAAGAAGCGGTCCCGGCCGAAGTCGTTGGCGAGGTACAGCTCCGGGCGCAGGTCGCCGTCGAGGTCCGCGGAGCCGGCCCCGAGCGTCCAGCCGGTGGCGGCCGACGGCGGGATCGCCTTCTGCTCCACGTACGTGACGCTGGGCTCGTCGCCGCTGCTGGCGGCCTCCCAGTGCAGCACGTGCGCGCCGCCGGCGTTCTCGGCCCGCGACATCGAGTGGTTCATCTGCACGTTGGGGTCACCCTGCGGGTCGAGGACCTGGGTGTCGGGGAAGTAGTTGAACACGCCGATGTCCACGTGGCCGTCGCCGTCGAAGTCGGCGACGTTCACCGCGTTGGTGTTCCACAGCGGGCCGCCGTAGCCGCCGGCCGCGGTGTTCGACGCGGCGATCAGCTCGGTGGGACGGAACGCGGCCATCTCCAGCGCGGTGGCACCGGGCTTGTGCATGTACAGCACCGGCGTGCGGCCCCAGTAGTAGACGAGCAGGTCGGTCCAGCCGTCGGCGTTGTAGTCGCCGGGCACGCAGCCCATCGGCGCCATCGTGGCGCTGGTCGGCAGCGGCGCCGGGTTCAGCACGAACGGCGCGTAGGTCGCCCCGCCCTGCGGCGCCGGCGTCACGATCGCCGAGTCGCTACGGGTGTCGACGAGACACAGGTCGTTGGACCGGCCGTTGCCGTCGATGTCGTTGACCGCGACGGCGGCGCCGACGGACGAGATCCAGGCCCTGATGTGCTCGTACTTCGGGTTGACCTGGCGCACCGTGTGCTGCGGCAGGCCCGGCGGCAGCGCGATCTGCAGCTCGGTGAACGCGTAACGGTTGGCGATGGCGTTGCGTGTCGCCGCCGACGCCTCGGGCAGCTGGGCCGCCACGTACAACGCGGCGACGAGCACCAGGACGAAGGCGCCTGGGATGAGCCGGCGCAGGACGCCGACAGGTTGCGGTGGCACAGTTCCCCCTTGAGGTCGACGGCATGTCGCCCGCGGATACGCGGCCGGACACCTGCCTGATTGACCGGCGGAGATCCCGCAGGCTGGTCGAGGACCACCGCTCCCGCGGCTCGATCCATCGAACTATCGCTATCGTTGCGGCGGGCTGGAGCAAAGTCTTCTCGGCAAGTGCTCAACGGCGTTCGTCGATCCCTCGCCCTAGCCACGCCCTAGTGGGACGCTATCGGCGCACCCCTTGCGCACAGCGAAACGCCCGCCGGAGCAACCACTCCGGCGGGCGTCCACATTGGACATACGGTCAGCGGGC
Organism: Dactylosporangium sp. NPDC006015; assembly: GCF_040614215.1. Lineage (NCBI taxonomy): Bacteria > Bacillati > Actinomycetota > Actinomycetes > Micromonosporales > Micromonosporaceae > Dactylosporangium > Dactylosporangium sp. NPDC006015. The sequence goes on along the minus strand of NZ_JBEXUD010000035.1, from coordinate 115,829 downwards.
GACGGTCACCGTCATCGGCAGGCCGCCGCGGATGCGCAGCGACAGCATCGGCTCGGGGACCACCCGGTGGCCGGGCGCCTTCTCCAGCTTCAGGTCCCGGCACAGCAGCGCGAGCACGAACGCCGCCTCCATCATGCCGAGGTGGTTGCCGACGCAGAACCGTGGCCCGGCGCCGAACGGGATGTACGCGTACCGGGGCCGCTCCGCCGTGCCGGTCGGGCGCTGCGGGTCGAACCGCTCCGGGTCGAAGCGCTCCGGGTCCGGCCAGAAGTCCGGGTGCCGGTGCAGCGTGAACGGGGACACGAGCACGTCGGCGCCGGCCGGCACCCGGTAGCCGCCGACCTCGTCGGCCGCGAGGGCCTTGCGCGGCAGCAGCCACACCGGCGGGTAGAGCCGCATGACCTCCTCGAGGACCATCGAGGTGTACCGCAGCTGGTGCAGGTCCTCGAAGACCGGCAGCCGGTCGCCGAGCACCGCGACCGCCTCCTCGTGCAGCCGTTGCCGCACCTCCGGGTGCTCACCGATGAGGTACAGCGCCCAGCTGAGCGTGCTGGCGGTCGTCTCGTGCCCGGCGAGCAGCAGCGTGACGAGCTCGTCGCGCAGCCGCTCGCGGCCGACGGCCGGGTCCGGCTCGGCGTCCGCCGAGACGATGAGCCGCGACAGCACGTCGTCGCGGTCCTCGGTGCGGGCCCGCCGGCCGCCGACGAGCTCGTCGACGATCGCCTCCAGGCTCCGGCGGGCCCGGCGGAAGCGCAGCTGCCGGGGCAGCGGCACCCAGGTGGGCACCGCGCTGAGCGTCTCCAGCTCGAACATCGCCTGGTCCTGCACGGCGGCGAACGAGTCACCGATCCCGCCGAACCGGCTGAGGTCGGCGTCCAGCAGCGTCCGGCCGAGCACGCCGAGGGTCAGCGTGGTCATCTCCTCCGGGACGTTGACCGGACCGGTCCCGGCCCGCCGGCGCAGCCGCTCGACGAGCTTGGCGCCCTCCTCCGCGACCGCCCCGGCCTGCGCCGCGATCCGCCGGCTCTGGAACGCCGGCTGGATCACCTTGCGCTGCTTGCGCCACAGCTCGCCCTCGCTGGTGAGCAGGCCGTCGCCGAGCGCCCGGCGGGCGTGGACCAGGCCGATGCCCTTCTGGTAGTTGCCGGCGTTGTCGGCGAGCACGTGCTTGGCGTGGTCGGGGTGGTTGAAGAAGTACAGCGTCTTGTGCCCGACCGCGAGCCGGGACGCGTCGCCGTAGTCCTTCGCCGCGTCGGTCATCATGCCGATCCGGTCGCGGGTCATCTTCACGAGCATGCCCATCGCGGTGATCCGCGGGCTGCTGGGCGGATCCAGCAGCCGGGGGCGGTCGAGCGTCGTCACGTCGTCACCTCGGTGCGCTCCTGGCTCAGGTGGTGGAACTTGCCGGAGTGGAACAGCAGGGCCTCGTCGTCGACGCTGCGGTGCATCGACAGGACCTTGCCGATGAAGATGGTGTGGTCCCCGCCGTCGTACGTGCGCCACAGCTCGCACTCGAAGTGGGCCAGGGCGCCGCCGACGAGCGGCGCCCCCGTGTTCGGTGCCGGTGCCCAGTCGACGACGTCGAACTGCTGCCAGCCCAGCGGCCGGCGGCGGTCGGCGAAGTACCGGGCCAGGCTCTCCTGCTCCGAGGAGAGCACCGACACGGCGAACGCGCCGACCTCGCCGAGCGTGCCGTGCATGACCGCCTGCCGCCCGACGCAGATCGACACCAGCGGCGGGTCGAGCGACACCGGGGTGAAGGAGTTGGCGGTCATGCCGTGCGGTGTGCTGCCGCCGACGGTCACCACGGTGACGCCGGTGGCGAACGCCCCCAGGGCCCGCCGCAACGATTTCGGATCGGTCACCGCGTTGAGCGGCGGCCTTGGCTGGACGTCCACGCGCACCTCCTGCTCGCGCAGGCCCTCAGACCCGGGCCATCGACGTGTACGGCTCCAACGCCCGGGCGAGCGCCTCCGGCACACGGGCCGGCACCGTCCTGGTGTTCGGCCCGCGCATGCAGGCCACCCGCTGGCCGCCCCGGGCGACGAGCAGCTCGCCGCCGTCGCCGACCCGCACGTAGTCGAAGCTGAACTCGATCTGGGTCTGCGCCAGCTCCACCAGCCGCATCCGGATCGACAGATCGTCGAACGCGGTGATCTCGGCGAAGAACTCGCAGCCGACCCGGAGCGTGAAGAGCTTCAGGTCGTCCTGCAGGTCCGCGAGGACCTCGGGCGCCTTCGTCTTGAGGAACAGCTCCCGGCAGCGCCCCTGCCAGCGCAGGTAGTTGACGTAGTACACGTTGCCGACGAGGTTGGTCTCCTCGAAGCCGACCGTGTGCTGGTACTCGAAGTACGACTCCATCACTGCTCCCCTCCGGTCAGGACCGCGAAGACGACCGGCCTGTCGACGCCGCGCACGGTGGTGGCGAAGGTCGCCACGCACGCGTCCCCGGCCGAGTAGACGACCCAGCCGGCCCGCGACGACGGCATCAGGCTCAGCGGCCCGAGCGTCGAGCGGCCCGCCTTCTGCACGCACTCCACGGCCGCCCACACCCGCGTCGCCGCGGTGTCGGCGTCCTCGCCGGTCAGGTCGGCGGCGAGGTCCGCCAGCCCGGCGTGCTGGCCGAGCAGCCCACGCCACTCCTGCGCCGTGCGGGCGGTGACCGCCTCGAGGTCGCAGCCGAGCACGCCGGTGGCGGCGGTGCAGAGCGTCAGCCCCGCGCCGTGCGCCGCGGAGACCGTGCGCGGGTCATCGACCTCCGGCTTGCCGTCGGGCCGGTACCGCACCTCGACGGCGCGGCCGAAGACCCGACCGGCGGCCAGTGCGGTGCGGGCCCGCCGCTGCTCGACGTGGTCCTCACCGCCGGCGGCACCTTCAGGACCGTCCGGCTCGACCGCGACCGCGACCCTGGTGCCGACGAGGTCCTCGAGGGTGCGCTCCAGGTAGGAGCCCAGCAGCGGCGCCACCCACGGTCCCCGGCCGTCCAGCTTGCGCACGGCCCGCAGGTGCAGGCCGTCCCACCGCTCGACCACGGTGCCGGCGGCGTCGCGCAGCGCGATGTCGTAGATGTACAGGTCGCCGTCGTGGCTGCGCTCGGTGGCGCAGTACCGCAGCCCGGTCGCCGACGTGAGCCCCTCCCCCGCCGGGTAGATGCGCTCCACGCCCGCCGGCAGCAGGGTCGCGTCGGGGACGCAGACCTGGTTGCCGTGCATGAGCGCGTCCCGCACGCCGGGGTCGCCGAGCAGCAGTCGGTCCGGCAGGTACCCGGCGAACCACCGGGTGTCCGGGTCGGCGGCCAGGTCGGCATCGACGTCGCGGGCCGCGACCCGGTGGTAGGAGCGCAGCCGCTGGAACCGGCCGCCCTGGAACAGCACCCCGTCGTAGAGCTCGGTGCGCGGGTCCAGCGGCACCGCCGGCATGGCGTCGGCCTGCACGGGCGGGCCGTCGGGGGCGTCGCCGCGGTCCAGCCGCAGCCGCGCCCGGAAGTGCTCGGCGGCGAACTGCGTCTCGGCGCTGCGGATGACGACCTCGACGGTGTCGTCGGCGGTGACGACCGCGGCGACCCGGATGACCGTGCTGCCGTCCGGCGGCACCACGATCGGCCGCAGGAAGCGCGCGTCCTCGATGACGGGCCCGCCCTCGTGGCCGGTGACGGCGGCCGCGACCTGGGCCATCGCCTCCATGCCGAACACCGCCGGGAAGAGCAGGTTGCCGTCGAGGAGGTGGTCGGCGAGGTACAGGTCGCTGCCGGCGCTCAGCTCGGTCTCGCAGACCAGCTCGACGCCGTGGTAGCGCACCAGCGGCCGGTCCACGAAGCGCAGCAGCGGCAGCTCCGGCTTGTCGTAGCGGACCGTGTCGATGCCCGTCGTACGGCCGCTGATGACGACGACCGACGGGGCCTCCGGGTCGGCGAGGAGCCGGCGCAGGATGGCGATGCCCTGGTCGGGGGTGACGGGGACGACGCCCTCGCGGGTCAGCGACTCCACCACCGACAGGCGCTCGCCCATGCCGACGCCGGACCACACCGACCACTCCATGCAGATGCTGCGGCAGTTCGGGAAGTCCCGGCCGGTCTGCACGGTGAGGTCGGCGAGCCACTCGTTGGCGGTGGCGTAGTGCGCCTCGCCGCGCAGGCCGGCCCGGCCGATGATGCTGCCGAGCGTCACCAGCAGCTTCAGCCCGGACGGGTCGACCGCGTCGAGGACCGCGCGCAGCCCGTCGATCTTCGGGGCGAACGTGCGCCGGAACGCGGCCATGTCGAGGCTGGTCACCGAGGCGGGCTCGTTGCGCCCGGCGCCGTGCAGCACGGCGGTGACCGGGCCCAGCTCCGCGGTGAGCTCGGCGACGGCCCGGCGGACCGCGGCGGCGTCGGTGACGTCGGCCTGCGCGTACCGGACGGTGATGCCGTGCTCGGTCATGCGGCGCAGGTTCGCCGACAGCTCCGCGTCCTGCGCCGGGTCGGACCGGCCGAGCAGGGCCAGCGCGGCCCCGCTGTCGCTGGCCATGGCGAGGGCGCACTCGGCGGTGATGCCCTTGCCGCCACCGGTGACGAGCAGCACGTCGGTGCGCGCGAGGGGCACGTGCGTGATGGCCGGCTCGACCGGCATCGCCCGCAGCGTCGGCACCCGCCGCACGCCGCCGAGGTCGTAGTACGCCTCCGCGAAGCCGTTCGTCGCGGCGACCTCGGCGACGACCCAGCCGACCGCGGTGGGGACCGCCGGCACGTGCACGACCGTCGTGGTGAGGTGCGGCGCCTCCAGCCGGACCGTCTTGGCCAGGCCGGCCGCGCCGCGGCCGTGCTGCACGAGCACGAACCGCTTGGCCGTGCCCTGACCCTGGTCCCGGCCGGTCACCGCCGCCTTGGCGCCGTGCAGCGCGAACTGCAGCTGCTCCTCGGTGCACTGCTCGGGCAGGCAGACCAGCAGCCCGGCGCCGACCCCGGCGCGCTCCAGCTCGCGGCGCAGCGGCTCGGCGAGCGGGTTGCCGGCGTCGGCGTAGACCTGCCAGGCGCCGTTGTCCTGCGGCGCGGTGCGCGGCGGCAGCGGCAGCTCGTCGAGGTCCAGCGACCACGGCCGGGCCCACGGTGCCGCACCGGCCACCTGGGCGGCCGCGGACGCGGCGCCGTCGCCGTTCTGCGCGGTCGCGGCGAGCGTGTCGAGCGCCTCGGCCAGCTCCTCGATGGTCGCGGTGGCGAGGTTCGTCGGCAGCTGCGCCACCGGCAGGTTCATCTGCTGGGCGACCTGGTTGAGCACCTGGCCGACGGTGATCGAGCTCAGGTGCAGGTCGTCCAGCAGCCGGCTGCTCGTGCCGACCAGCTCGATCGGCAGCTCGGCCCGGTCGGCGGCGAAACGCCGCAGCAGCTCGACGCTGGACTCCGCCGGCCGGTCCTCGGGGGCCCGCACGTCGCCGCCGGCCGGCGTGACCGGATCGGCCGCCGGCTGCGGCACCACCGTGAGGGCGGCCCTGCGGCGGACCACCGGCGCCGTCGGCGCCTGCTCGCAGGGGCTGGCGAAGAACGAGAACGTCGCGCCGACCGAGACCGGCCGGATGAGCCGGCCGTGGAACAGCGCGCTGTCGACCGGTGCGGCGCCCACGATGTACGCGGCCGCGACGGCCCGCAGCACGCCCGCGAGGGACTCGTCGTCGGTGTCCAGCGCCACGGTCGGCACGTCGGTCACCGACGCCGCCAGCTGGCTGAGCACCCGGCCGGGGCCGACCTCGATGAACAGGTCGATGTCCTTGGCGGCCAGCTCGACCGCCTGGTTGAACAGCACCGGGTCGGTGATCTGGCGGTGCAGCAGCGTGGCGACGTCGGTGTCGCGGGTGAGCACGTCGCCGGTGACGGTGGAGACGACCCGCCGGCCGACCGGGGAGAAGTCCTCCTCGGCCAGGGCGGCGCCGAACGCCGCCGCGGCCGGGGCGACCAGCGGGGAGTGGAAGGCGTGCGACACGTGCAGCCGGGACCACTGCACGCCGGCGGCCGCGGCCCGCTCGCACACGGTCTGCACCGCGTCGACCGGCCCGGCGACGACGGTCTGGTTGGGCCCGTTGTAGCCGGCGATGACGACCGGCAGCCCGGCGACGAGGGTCTCGACGGCCTCCGGCCCGGCGGCGATGCCGGCCATCGTGCCCGACGCGCTGTGCTGCGACATGGTGCGCCCGCGCAGGGCGGCGACGCGCAGCAGCGCGGCCTCGTCCATCACGCCGGCCCACTGCAGCGCGGCGAGCTCGCCGAGGCTGTGCCCGACGGCGACGGTCGCCTCGATGCCCAGCGTCGACATGACCCGCAGGCCGGCCATCGAGCCGGTGACGATGCGCGGCTGGGCCACCTCGGTGGCGACGACGTCGCCGGTCACCGGCAGCGCCGCGTCCACGTACACCTCCTCCGCCTCGGCGAACCGGCGGCGCAGCGCCCCGCCGGAGACGCCGCGGCCGGAGCCCTGGCCGGGGAACAGGAACCCGATCTTGCCGGGCCCGCTGGCGTGGCCGAGGAAGCTGCGGCCGTCGGCGGCGAAGTGGGTGGTCTCCCCCGCGTCGAGGACCTCGCACAGCCGGCGCAGGCTCTGCACGGCGTTGTCAGGCGAGGAGGCGATGACGGCGGCGCGGTAGGGCAGGTCGCGCAGCCCGTTGTGCAGCGTGGCGGACAGGTCCGACAGCTGCGCGTAGGAGAGCTTCGGCACGAAGTGCACGAGCTCGTCGAGCTTCTCCCGCAGCTCCTGCGCCGAGGCCGCGTCGGCCAGCAGCAGCTCGACGTCCTGCAGCGAGGACGCGAGCGCCTTGGTGCGGCTGTCCATCGGCACCCGGCGGCGCGGCGCGGCGTTCTCCAGCACGATGTGGGTGTTGATCCCGCCGAAGCCCATGGCGGTGACGCCGACGCGCACCGGCGTCTCCCGCGGCCACGCCTCGGCCTTGCGCAGCACCCGCAGGGCCGGCGCGTCGCCGGTGAGCACCTCGTGCGGGTCGCGGGTGCCGATCGCCGGCGGCAGCACCTGGTGGTACGCGGCCAGGGACGCCTTGATGAGCCCGGCGACGCCGGCGGCTGCCTTGGTGTGGCCGATCATGCCCTTGATCGAGCTGATCGCGGCCGGCGTGCCGTCCGGGTCCGCCTCGCGGCGGGCCTCCGACAGGGCGGTGAGCTCGGTGGCGTCGCCGACCTTCGTGCCGGTGCCGTGCCCCTCGAACAGCGCGACGGTCTCGATGCCGAAGCCGGCCCGCTCGTACGCGCGGCGCAGGGCCAGCTTGTAGCCGTTGGCCTCCGGCCGGGTCATGCCGCCCTTGCCGTCGGAGGAGATGCCCCAGCCGGCGATGGACGCGTAGATGCGGTGCCCGGCGGCGACCGCCTCCGGCTCGCGCATGAGCACGACCATGCCGCAGCCCTCGCCCGGCCAGAAGCCGTTGGAGCCGCGGTCGTAGACCCGCATCTCGCCGGTGGCGAGCGCGCCCGTCTTGGCGAAGCCGATGATCTCGAACGGGTCGATGGACAGGTCGACGCCGCCGGCGACGGCGACGTCGGCCTCGCCGTCGATGAGCGCCTTGCACGCGGTCGCGACGGACAGCAGCGACGAGGAGCAGGCCCCGTCGACGGTGTACCCGCCGCCCTTGAGGTCGAAGTGGTTGCAGATCCGGCCGGCGATCGTGTTGGACAGCGCGCCGGCGAGGGTGTCCTCGTCGATCTCCGGGAACGGCGACTTGTACGCGTCCTCGAAGTCGGCCAGGAAGTTCTGCAGCTGGTCGTCGTCCCAGTCCTGGGCCTTGAGCGCGGCGGTCACCATGCGGCTCACGTACGGCCAGCGCAGCCGCATCTGGTTGGCGCGGGCGAACTCGCCGGTGAGGCTGTTGCCGACGATGACGGCGGTGCGCTCGCGCGGCAGGCCCTCCGCCATCGGGAAGCCGGCGTCGGCGAGCGCGAGCGCGGCGATGTCCAGGGCGAGCCAGTGGGTGAGGTCGGTCGCGCGGTACGTGCTGCCGGCGATCTTGTAGGCGATCCGGTCGAACTCGTAGCCGTCGATGACGGCGGCGAGCCGGGCGTAGAAGCGGTCCCGGGCCTTGGGGTCGGCGTCGTAGTAGTCGTCCAGCCGCATGCGTTCGTCGGGCAGCTGGCGGAACGCGCGGCGCCCCGCGAGCGCGTTCTCCCACAGCTCCCGGGGGGACGTGGCGTCCGGGTATCGGCACGCCATGCCCACCACGGCGATGTTGGTCATGTCAGGTCACCTTTCCGTGGCCGGCACGAGCGCGTGCTTGATGCGCTGCCGCCAGATCTCGTAGGCGGGGATCTCGTCGTCGAAGGGCAGCCCGATGAGCGCCTCGTCGGTCACCTTGGCCGCGGCGGCGGTGGACTGCTCGCAGAAGACCCGGGTCGCGACCTCGTTGTGCGCCACGACGAGCCCGGCCCGGACCCGGGCGCCGGCCGCGAACGCCGAGCCCTGCGCCACATCCGCGGCGTACTGGCCGGCGGCGTCGCGGAACCAGGTCAGCTCGGCCTCGTCGGCGCCGCCGGCGTACGTGGCGGCCAGGCCGGCGCCGGCGTACAGGTCGGCGCGGCGGCGCTCGTCGAACTTGTCGAACGCGGCGACGACGCGCCGCGGGTCGGTGCCGCACACGAACCAGGTGGCCCGTCCGACCCCCTGGTCGGTGGCGCGGGCGGCGTACCAGGACGGCCCATCGGCCGGCCACGGGAAGGACTCGTCCTGGTAGCACTCGTGCACGTAGCGCTGGGTCTTGAAGTAGGCCTGGTGGAAGCCGTAGCCGTCCAGCACCAGCCAGCGCAGCAGCGGGTCCGGCGCGTGCAGCGTGTTCCAGCGGAACTTCGGGATCCGGGCCATCGCCCAGCCCACGCCGACGTACACCATGTAGATGTGGTCGTCGGCGGGGCCGGCGAGGAAGTCCTCGACGTGCCGGCGGCCGCCGACGGGGAGCCCGTCGCGGACGCCGAAGGCCATGGCCGCGCCCTCGTAGGCGAAGCCGCGGTAGGCGTGCGGGATGTCGGCGAGCCGCGCGTCCGCCTCGGCCGGCTGCCCGACCTCGGCGGCGATCGCGTACCCGGCGAGGAACTGACGGCCGACGTTCTCCAGCCGGTCGCGCGCCTCGGCGTTCTTCACGTGAAAGCCCCGGACATCCATTTTGGTTTCCGAGACGTTTGGCGTCAGGACGCGCCGGCGGAGAGATTGAAACATCGTCATTTCGGGTTCCCCCAGATAGACCGTTTCAACAAATTGTCGTCGACCTATATAGGTGACGTCATCTCCGCCATTGCGACCGTTGCATTCCCTGAACGCGGCGAGTGCCGGTTCCTACCGCACGGACGCGGCCGGCACGGCGACGGCCGCACGGATCTTGCGGCGCCACGCCTCGTAGTCCAGCTCCCCCTCGACGGTGGTGCCGCCCACCGCCACGTCGTCGGCGAGCTCCGCGGCCCGGGCGACGGTCAGGTCGGTCAGCGCCGCCACCGCCACCGCGGTGTGCTCGGGCTCGAAGCCGGAGAAGACGCGGGCCTTGGCCGCGAAGACCGAGCCCTGCGCGACGTGGGTCCAGTGCTCCCCCGACTCGCGGCGCAGCGCGGCGAGCCCGGCCGCGTCGCTGCCGCCGGCGAACGTCGCCGCCAGCCCGACGCCGCTCCACAGGTCGGCCTGCCGGTCGGCGGCGAAGCGGCCCACCGCGGCCGCCACGCCGGGCACCTGCCCGCCGTGGATGAACCACAGCGCCCGGCCGATGCCCTGGTCGCAGGCGCGCTGGAAGTAGTCGGCACGGCCCTGCCACGGGTAGGCCGCCAGTCGCTCCTGCCGGTCCACCCACCGCTCGGTCTGGAAGTAGGCGCGGTCGAAGCCGTAGCCGTCGACGGCGAGCCAGCTCATCGTCGGGTAGTACGGGGTGCCGGTGAGGTCCGGCAGGATCTTCTTCCACAGCGGCCGCGGCAGCCGGGCCATGGCGAAGCCGATGCCGATGTAGGTCAGGAACGTGTGCGGCACCGCCGGCCCGGACAGCAGGTCACGGGCCCGGTGGCCACGACCGCCGGCCATCGCGTCGAGCACCGTGACCGCCATCGTCGCGCCCTCGTAGGCGAAGCCGCGCATCTCCGGCTCCACCAGCTCCAGCCGCTGGACCAGCTCCGTCTGCGTCTTGGTGTCGATGCCCCACTCGAAGCCGACGAGGACCGCCTGCGGGATCGCCTCGAGCCGGCGGGTCGCGTCGGTCGGCTCGACCGGGAACCCCCGCTGCGCGAAGGAGACCTCCTTGAACGACGGCGTCAGCACCAGGCGCCGCAGGGAACCGAGTGTGCTCGGCATGGTCGTGCCTCCTCAAACCTGGATCGGTCCGGCCGGAGGCGGGCGCCTCGGGCCTCAGGGACGTCGCAACCGGCGTCCCAGGCGCAGCAGCACCGCGAACGCGAGCGCGAGCAGCAGCACCGCGTCGACGGCGAGCAGCGCCATGTTCATCGGGTCGTCGCTGATGTGCTGGTGCCCGGCGGCCGCGGCGGCGGCCGGGTCGTCGCCGCCGACGGGTGCGGCGGCCACGCCCACGCCGAAGCGGGTCACCGCCGACAGCTCCGCGCCGCCGGCCAGCCGCACGTGGTACGCGACGAGATACGTGCCGCCGGTCAGCTCGACGGGCACGGTGAGGGTGTTGCCGTCCAGCCGGACGGGGCCGGTCGTCACCGGCAACCCGCCTTCGGTGGCGACGGCCAGGTGGTAGTCGTACGTCGCGAGCTCACCGGTGAACGTCGCGGTCACCGCGGCCGGTGCGGTGGTCACGGTCGCGCCGTCGGCGGGGTCCATCGTGGACAGCCGGGCCGGCGCCGGCTCCGCCAGCAGCGCGAAGGCCAGGACCGCGGCGGCGACCGCCCCGATCACCCAGGCGACCGGGGAGCGCAGGGCCGAGCGGAGCCCGCGGGCGCGGGCCCCGCTCGACGTCGTCATGGTCATACGGCGCCGGCCGCGACCAGCGGCCTGGCGCAGTTGCACGGTGCCGCCTGCGCCTCCGCGCGGTTCGGGCGCATGTGCAGGATGACCGCGACCACCATCGGCAGGAAGACGATGGTGTTGTAGAACAGGTGCAGCTCCACCCGCGGGAACACCGTCTGCAGCACGCTCGTGGGCACCGCCGCGCCGAACAGGAAGTGCCCGGTCTGCGCCTGCAGGAACAGCAGCAGGTGCTCGATGTGGTGCCAGAACTGGATCGCGAGGGCGATCGTCCACCAGGTCCGGGCCCGGCCGGTGAACGCCCCCCGCAGCGCGAACAGCGCCACCAGCATCACCAGCGCGTAGCCGTAGTGCAGCCACTCGCTCTTCACCAGCCACGGGTAGGCCAGCCCCAGCACGCCGCGCGACTCCTTCAGCGGCCAGTGCAGCACCCAGATCTGGTACGCCTGCGCCAGGTGCTCGGCCCAGTGCGCCAGGACCACCACCATGAACAGGTTCAACCCGACGCGGTGGAAACGGCCGTTCAGGCCGCCCGGCCGTCCCTGCGCCAGCTCGACTCTCGCCACTTCGACTCCTCTACATTGCCGGTGGTGCTCACAAACGGCGCCGCCACGGCGCGGGCCGCCGCCATCCGGTTGCCGATCAGCCGCGACGCGGCGAAGGCGGACCACGCGACGGCGTCCACGAGCGCGGCGTCGGCGGGCTCGACCCGGCGGAACTCGGCCACCGTGCCCTCGTCGACCTGGTAGGACGACAGCGCCGTCAGCAGCGCCAGCCGGCCGGCGGGCCGCTCGTGCGCCGGCAGGTCGGCGATCAGGTCCTCGCACCACGCTGTGCTCAGGCCGGTGTCCTCGCCGCGCCACGCGTCCAGGCGGTCCAGGACCAGCCGGCGCACCGAGAGGGGCAGGGACCGGGCGCCGGCGAACTCGAACGCCTGGTAGGAGCGGGCGATCGCGCCGGCGATGTCCCGGTTGGCGCCGGCCCAGGCCGCGTCGACCGGCATCGGCGCGGGGCCGAGCAGCCCGACGGACCGGCCGCCCTCGCGCGGCGTGCGCAGCGTCGGGCGCAGCAGCCGGCTGATGCCCTGCTTCATCCGCCGCCGCGAGCGGGGCCCGAGCCCCGGCGGCAGCAGGAAGTTGGAGAGGAACACGTTCACCATGCGGCTCACGTAGTGGAAGGCCACGACGACGCCGAGCAGCTCGGCCCGTTCGGCGGCGCTCAGCCCCACCGGCTCCGGCGCGGCGTCGTCGAGCTGATGCCCGGTGCGGGCCCACGCGGTCACCGCGCGCAGCTCGGGGTCGAGCATCGCCTCGACCCGGTCGCCGGCGACCGCCTCCGCGTCGTGCTCGCCGGTCAGGTCGTACATGCCGACGCTGTGCATCTCCACGCAGTAGGGGCAGATGTTGGCGACCGCGACGGCGGCGGCGACCGCCTCCTTCGCGTCGCGGCCGACGGTGGGCCCGGCGAGCGGCTCGCGGGTGAGCATCCAGTAGGCGGCGAGCAGGTCCGGCGACGGCGAGTGCAGCTGCGCCGGCGGGACCACGAGCCGCATCTCGTCGGCGACCTGCGCGTAGACCTGCGCCACCACGCCGGAGGCCGCCGGTAACGACACCGGCGTCACATACCTGACCTGTCGCTGGATCACCGAGGAAGCCACCCGACTGATGACCACAGCCGCCTCCCGTCGTCGTCGGGCTGCACTGCCCGCAGCCACCCCGCTGCTGGGCCACACTAGCGACGCGACAATGCCGCTGGACATAGCCGAACATCGAGCTGACACAAACAGCGCATGATTGAAGAACCGTCAATTCCGCAGCACAGCCGGAGATGCATTTCGATGGCTTGGACGGGCAGGATGCCGCTAACTCTTCTCGCCTTATGTCAGGAGTTGCCGTGCAATCCGACACCACTGCCGCAAGTGTGTCCGATGTGGACATCGAGCCGCTCCAGGCGATGACCATCGAGGCGTACGCGGACACCATCATCCCCGGGGAGCGGCGCTTTCCGGATGACCGGGTGTGCGCGGGTTCGGCGCCCGGCGGCGGTGCGGTCGCCGCCGGCGCGCTGGAGCTGCTGACGTGGTCCGCCGGCGGGCTCGCCGAGCAGCTCGGCACGTTCGCCTTCCTGCTCGACATGCACGCCACCGAGTACGCCGCCGAACACGACCTGACCCTCGACGACGACGTCCCGCCGTTCGTGGCGCTGGACTTCGGGCACCGCACCGCGCTCGTGCGGCGGCTCACCGACCCCGGCCACCCGGAGAAGCAGATCTGGGTCGGGCTGGCGCTGTTCAGCAACATGGCCTACGACAGCGCCGCGCACATGAACACCACCGACGCGCTCGCGGCGGGCCACCCCGGCCTGCTCGCGATCGGCTACGCGACCCCGGAAGCCGACGGGCTGTGGCGGTTCCCGCGGTTCTCCTACGGCCGCCAGCTGGCCCCCATCCACCCGAACACGACCCCGACCGGGAGCCCGGCATGACGTACGTGGAATCGACCGACGTCCTGGTGATCGGCAGCGGCTTCGGCGGCGCGATCACCGCCTACCACCTCGCCGCCGGCGGCGCGAAGGTGGTCGTCCTGGAGCGCGGCCCGTGGCTGGAGGCCAACGAGTTCGACCACGACTTCAAGCTCGGGTCGTCCTACACGCGGGCGTTCGACTTCGTCGTCGGCGACGGGATGAGCATCCTCGGCGGCAACTGCGTCGGCGGCGGCAGCGTCGTCTACTTCGCCACGATGCCCCGCGCGCCGCGGTTCGTCTTCGAGCGCCACGGCAGCATCGGCCGCCGGATGTGGCCCGCCGCGATCACCCGCGACACCCTCGACCCGTGGTACGACGTGGTCAGCGAGGCCCTGCCGATCACCCCGCAGCGCTGGGAGCAGATCCCCTACGCCGGCGGCCTGTTCGCCGCCGCGTGCGCGCACGCCGGGCGCACCGCCAACCCGTCGCCGTCCGCCGTCGACGTCAGCAAGTGCACCAACTGCAACTGGATGATGGCCGGCTGCCGCTTCGACGCGAAGCGCTCCCTGCTGCTCAACTACCTGCCGGGCGCGCTCGCCCACGGCGCGCAGATCCGCCCGCTGCACGAGGTGCAGCGGCTGACCCGGCACGACGACGGCTCCTACCGGGTGCACTACCGCGTCGTCGACGACGAGGACTACCGGATCCTGCACGACGAGGGCGCGATCGACGCGAAGATCGTCATCGTCGCCGCCGGCAGCGGCGCCACCCCGGTCATCCTGCAGCGCTCCGAGGCCGACCTGGGCACCATGCCGCACGCGGTCGGGCGGTACTTCTCCGGCAACGGCGAACGGCTCAACACCGCGATCTTCAACGAGGACCGGGTCCGTGACGTGCTCGGCCTGGACCGCGGCGACGGGGTGCCCTACGAGGCGTACCAGATCGGCCGCGGCCCCACCGTCGCCAGCTGGGACAAGCTCGACGGCTCGCTGCCGGAGTACGAGCGCTACTCGCTGGAGCAGCTGTACTTCCCGCCCGGCCTCGGCACGATCCTGGCGCAGGTCAAGGACCCGTCCGCGGCCAGCTGGTTCGGCGTGGAGAAGAAGGAGATGCTGCGGACCTGGAAGTCGTGGCTGACCATCTTCACGATGTCCGAGGACGACAACGAGGGCGTGTTCGGCCCGCCGCCGGAGACCGGCAACGCCCATCGGATGTCGCAGCAGATGCTCGGCCACGGCCCGCTGTCCTACAAGCCGACGAAGAACACCTGGCGCGGCTGGGACCTGTCCGACGCCGACGTCAAGGACATCCTGGAGCGCGACGGGCTGGCGACGGTGACGCCGTGGACCAACGACCTCATCGGCGCCTACACCGTCCACCCGCTCGCGTCGTGCCGCATCGGCGACGACCCGGCGACGTCCGCCCTCGACGACTCTCACGAGCTGCGCGGCCACCCCGGCATCTTCGTCACCGACGGCTCCGCGGTCCCCGGGGCGCTGACGGTCAACCCGGCGCTGACCATCTCCGCCCTCGCCGAGCGCGCCGTGCCCGGCATCGTCAAGGCGCTGCAGGCCCGCGGCGTCGCCGTCACCTACGGCGCGCCATCGCCCACCGGCCAGTCCTTCGCCCGGCGGCCCGTGCTGAACCGGTCCTAGCCCCCTCCGGCCACTGGAGCCCGCCGGACCACCTTCCGGCGGGCTCCTTTTTCACCCCTGTGAGGCTTCCCGTGTCCCTGTTCACCCGTGTGGCCGGTCGCATCGCGCTGCCCCACATCGGTCGCGTGACACCCGTCGAGCCGTCGTCCGCGACCGGTCTCGTCGGTCAGGTGTACCGCCAGGTCGAACGCGACTTCGGCATGCTGGCCCCGCCGGTCGCGCTGCACTCGCCGGCGCCCCCGGTGCTCGCCGCCGCCTGGACGATGCTGCGCGAGACGCTGCTCGTGACCGGCACCGTGCCCCGCGCGACGAAGGAGGCGGTCGCCGCGGCGGTCTCGGCGGCCAACGCGTGCCCCTACTGCGTCGAGATCCACGGCGCCGCCCTCACCGGCCTCGGCGGCGGACCCGACGCCCAGGCGATCACCGCCGGCCGGCCCGACGACGTCGCCGACCCGCGGCTGCGCGCGATCGCCCGCTGGGCCCGCGACCCGGTCCTCGGCGGCGCGGTGCCGTTCCCCGCCGAGCAGCTGCCGGAGCTCGGCGGCGTCGCGGTCGTCTTCCACTACATCAACCGGATGGTCAGCGTCTTCCTGCGGCCCTCGCCGCTGCCGCCGCTGCCCGCCTTCACCCGCCGCGGCACGCTGTGGGTGGCCGGGCGGATGATGGGCGCCTTCGCCCGCCGCGAGGCCTCCCCCGGCGCGTCGCTGGACCTGCTGCCGCCCGCCCCCGTGCCGCCGGACCTGGCGTGGGCCGGGCAGACCCGCATCGCCGACGCGTTCGCCCGGGCCGGCGCGGCCGTCGAGGAGGCGGCCGTCCCCGTGGTGCCGGAGCGCATCCGGTACCTGCTGCTGACGCGGCTGTCCGAGTGGGACGGCAGCCCGCCGGGCGTGTCGGCGTCCTGGGCGGACGCGGCCCTCGCGGGCGTGCCCGACGACGAGGTGGCCGTGGGCCGGCTCGTCCTGCTGACCGCGCAGTCGGCCTACCAGGTCGGCGACCGCGCCGTCGGCGCGTTCCGCGACCGCGACCCGCGCGACGCGTCGCTGGTGGCGGCGGTCTCCTGGGCGGCGCTCACCGCGGCCCGCTGCATCGGTGCCCGCCTGCCCGACGGCGCACCGGCCGTCTGACACGAAAAGACCGGCGGCGCTGTGCATCATGCGCCGCCGGTGCCGGTCGTGCCGTGGCTCGTGCCGTGGCTCAGGCCTTGGGCACGTCGAACAGGTTGGGCACCCGGGCGGTGAACGCGATGTCGCCCTTGGCCTTCATCTTGCCGAGCATGAACAGCGCGATCGGGCTCGCGTTGCCCGTCACCATCTTCAGGAAGTCGACGGCGCCGATGCTGAGCTCCAGCGTCGGCGTGCGGTCCGGCCCGGGCGACAGCGTGCAGGTGCGGTCGGCGATGACGAGCTCGTAGGTGTCGGCGCCGCCGTCCGGCCGGTCCCCGACCTTCCAGTGCAGCACCGCGTTGGCCGAGCCGGCCCGGTCGGCGCGGAACACGCCGGGCATCCGCACGAACACCTCGTCGAGCACCGCCCGGCGCTGCTCGCCGGTCATGAGCCTGCGCAGGTCCCCGGCGGAGCTGCGCTTCACCACCTGGGCGAACTCCGCCTGCGGGAGCGTTGCCGGGTTGACGTCGGGCACGGTCATGGCTATCCCCTTCCACCACCCGCCGCATCAAGCCGATGCAAGGCGGCTCTGCCCAGCACCCTAGACATCGACGCCCGCCACCACGTCTCCATCCGTGCGGGCTTTACCGCAGCGGGAAGCGCCCCTTGCGCCACTGGAAGTGGCCGCCGGCCTTGAAGTGCTCGACGACGGCGCGCTGCAGCGCGGTGGTCTGCGGCAGCTGGTCGAGCGGCGTGGTCAGCGTCCGGAACACGAACCGCCGCACCTCGACGTCGGGGTCGATCTTTTCCGCCTCCTCGTACGGCTCCAGCTCGAACCGGCGCTGGAACCGCACGATGTTGGAGTCCTCCGGCAGATACTCCAGCAGCTGCGGGTCCAGCAGCCACGACCCGCAGGCGAACTCCGTGTAGGCCTCGTCGGGGAAGTGCACCGGGAAGAACGCGCGCGCCTCGGCGAGGGACGCGTCGATCGCCGCCGGCGTCAGCGGGCCGGAGTCGGGCACGTGCAGGTCGATCGCGCCCACGCCGCGCTGGTGCTGCAACCGCCCCAGCTCGTAGACGCCGCCCCGCCAGTGCAGGCTCAGCCAGGCCTGCATGACCGGCCAGCCCTCGCCCCGCATCCGCCGGTCGACCGCCAGGTTGCGCCCGAGGTCCGCGAGCGTCGCCCACGACACCTCCTCGGCGACGCCGTGCTCGCGGTGGTACCCCATGACGGCGTCCACCAGCGCCAGGTAGACGTACACGTAGAGATGCCGCCACGCCGGGCCCCGGTCGCGCGGCAGCTCCGGCCCGGGCACCAGCCAGCCATACCCGCCGAGGTCCGCGCGCACGAGTGCGGCCGAGCGGTCGAGCAGCCACCGCAGCTCGTCCGTCCACAGTGGGGAATCCGGGTCGGGCCACCCCGCCATGATCTCGGCGGCGTCGTCCGGCCCCACCCCGAGCCGCTCCAGCATCGCGGGCGCGGCACCCTTGGCGGGCAACGCCGCCGGCGCGGGGTCCCCGGCCAGGCCGTGCACCCGCGCGATCTCCTCAGCACCCACCCCGAGCCGGGCGGCGATGTCGTCCAGATCCACGCGGACGACCCTACCTGGCATCTACCTGCCGAACGGGGACACCGCCGCCGGGAACGTGACGCGGGCGAGGCGCTCCGAGATCTCCCAGGCGCGGGCGGCGTCGGCCTCGCCGCGGAGGCGGGGGTAGACCGGCTGCTCGGCGGGAGCACCGGACAGGTGCTGGAACCCGCTCGGGCCGTAGAGGCGGCCGCCGCCCGCGTCCGGGGAGGTCGCCGCGTACAGGGCGGGCAGCAGCGCGGACTCGACGGTGCCGAAGAGAATCCCGTGGCGGCCGAGCGCGCGGATGAGGCGGCCGCCCGCGGTGGCGCGGGCCCGGCCGACCTCGGGCCGCGCCTGCAGCAGGCTGGTGGCGGCGACGCCCGGATGGGCGAGGTTGCTGGTGATGCCCCAGCCGCCGGCCCGGCTGCGCCGGTCCAGCTCGAGGCCGAACAGGCCGAACGCGATCTTCGACTGGCTGTAGGCCCGCATCCCGTCGTAGGAGCGTTCCCAGTTCAGGTCCTCCCAGTTGATGGCGTTCTGGTTCGCGGCGATGCTGATCTGCGAGGTCACGCGGGCGTGGCCGGCGCGCAGCAGCGGCAGCAGGTGGCCGACGAGCGCGACGTGACCGAGGTGGTTGGTGCCGAACTGCAGCTCGAAGCCGTCGGCGGTGGTCTGCCGCTGCGGCGGCGTCATCACGCCCGCGTTGTTGACGAGGATGTGGATCGGGCGGCCCTCCTCGCGCAGGGCGGCGCCGAGCGCGGCGACCGAGGCGAGCGACGACAGGTCGAGCTCGCGCAGCGACAGGCCGGCGTCCGGGTGCTGCTGCCTGATCGTCGCCACCGCGGCCTCGCCCTTGCGGCGGTTGCGCACGGGCATGACGACCTCGGCGCCGGCGGCGGCGAGGCGGGTGGCCAGGCCGAGCCCGACGCCGTCGCTCGCGCCCGTGACGACGGCGAGCTGTCCGTTGAGACTGGGAACGGTGATGTCCGGTTTGCGGGTCATGTCCCCACTGTGCGCGCGCTCCGCGGCCGTATCCACGGCCTCTCAATCCCAGGCTCCGCTCCGGCGACGGTGGTAGAACCGAGGGATGATCGACCGTACCGGGCTCGCCGGGTTCCTGCGGCGGCGCCGCGAGTCACTGCAGCCCGAGGACGTCGGCCTGCCGCGCGGGCAGCGCCGCCGGACCGCCGGCCTGCGCCGCGAGGAGGTCGCGACGCTCTGCCACATCTCGGCCGACTACTACAGCCGCCTGGAGCGGGAGCGCGGGCCGCACCCGTCCGAGCAGATGATCGCCTCGATCGCGCAGGGCCTGCACCTGTCGCTCGACGAGCGCGACCACCTCTTCCGGCTCGCCGGTCACCGGCCGCCCGTACGGGGCACCACCAGCGCCCACATCAGCCCCGGCCTACTGCGCATCCTCGACCGGCTCGCCGACACCCCGGCCGAGGTCGTCACCGAGCTCGGCGAGACGCTGCGGCAGACCCCGCTCGGCGTCGCGCTCACCGGCGACCTGACCCGCTACACCGGCCCGGCCCGCAGCATCGGCTACCGCTGGTTCACCGACCCCGCGTGCCGCGCCCTGTACCACCCCGACGACCACGCGCTGCACTCCCGCGTCTTCGCCTCCGGGCTCCGCGCGAGGGTCACGCTGCGCGGGCCCGACTCCTACGCCGCCCACCTCCAGCGGCTCCTGCTGGAGCGGAGCGAGGAGTTCCAGGCCGTCTGGGACGAGCACGAGATCGGCGTCAACTACAGCCACGTCAAGCGCTTCATCCACCCCGAGGTCGGCCTCCTCGAGCTGACGTGCCAGGCGCTGCTCGACCCCGACCAGTCGCACTCCCTGCTGGTCTACACCGCGGTCCCCGGCAGCGAGAGCCACGAGAAGCTCCAGCTGCTCGCCGTCATCGGCGCCCACCAGGTCGTCGCCACCGACGCGTGACGCGGGGCGCGTCCGGCCCAGGTCATGACCGGACCGGGACCGGCAGGGTCAGCTGGACCATGTACCCGCCCTCCGGGCGGGGGCCGGTCGACAGCGTGCCGCCGTAGAGCCGGACGCGTTCGCGCATGCCGAGCAGGCCGTAACCGGGCTCCGGCCACGACTGCTCCACGACGCCCCGGCCGTCGTCCACGATGCGGGCCGTCACGGCGCCGGGGCGGTGCTCGACGGTCACCGTCGCCGTGGCGGGGCCCGCGTGCTTGAGCACGTTGGTCAAGGACTCCTGGATCACCCGGTACACGCAGAGATCCAGGTGCGCGGGCAGCGGCGGCACCGGGTCCACGGTGTGCACCTCGACCTCGACCGGCAGCCCGGTGGCCCGGACCCGGTCGACCAGGTCCCCGATCCTCGCCAGGCCCGGCACGAGGGTGCCGAACCGGCCGGCGTCCTCCTCGTCCACGCCGACGCGCAGCACCATGAGCAGGCGCCGCATCTCCTGCTGTGCCTCCCGTCCGGCGCCGGCGATGGTGTCCAGCGCGGTCCGCGCCGTGGGCGGGTCGGAGGCGAACACGTAGCGGGCCAGGCCGACCTGCACCGAGATCACGGACATGTGGTGCGCGACGACGTCGTGCAGCTCCCGGGCGATCCGAACGCGCTCCTCGGCGACCGCGTGCCGGGCCCGGTCCCGCTGCTCCCGGCGCAGCCGGGCGGTCAGCACGGCGAGCTGCCGGTTGCGGTCGGCGAGGGCCCGGGCCCCGCCGCCGAGCACCCAGACGCCGGCCAGCACCAGCAGCGGCTGGATGACGACGACCAGCGGCGGCAGGGCGGGCGCCTTGACGCCGCTGAAGCCCACGACGGCGGCGGTGACCACCGAGCCGGCGACGGCCCACCGGCCGGGCCGCAGCACCACGACCGTGTACAGGCCGAGGACCGGCCCCCACCACAGGAGCGAGGGCGGGTAGCCCAGCTGGAGATAGCCGGTGTACCCCGCGCAGGTCGCCAGCAGCGCGGACATCGGCCACCGCCGGCGCGCCGCGAGCGGCAGGCAGGTCAGGCAGCCCATCAGGACGGCGAGCCCGTCGAACCGGCGCCAGTCCGCCGGCTGGTACGCCAGGCCGGCCAGGCAGGTCGCCACGGTCAGCCCGGACGCGAACAGGGCGTCGACCACGGGCGTCGACAGCCCGCCGAACCGATCGGCCGGCGTCGACCCGGACATCGACTTCCGCATCGACGCAGATTAGCGGCACGGACCCGCGTTGCCGTCAACCTCGCGTCGTAGCGGCCTGCAACCAGCGTGGTAGGTCAGCCGGCGAGGCCCGGTGTCACCAGCCCCGTCTCGTAGGCCAGCACCACCGCCTGGGCCCGGCTGGCCAGCCCGAGCTTGCTCATCGCCCGGTTCAGGTGGGTCTTGACGGTCGCCTCCGAGATGATCAGCCGCCCGGCGATGTCGAGGTTCGACAGTCCCCTGCCGACGAGCCGCAGCACCTCCCGCTCCCGGGTGGTGAGCTCGACGAGCTGCTCCGGCGAGTGCGTCGCGGGCTGCCCGCCGCCGGTGTACGCCTCGACCAGGCGGCGGGTCACGCTGGGGGCGAAGAGCATCTCGCCCTCCGCCACCGCGGCGACCGCGGACAGGAGGCGCTCGGGGGGCGTGTCCTTGAGCAGGAAGCCGTGCGCGCCGGCCCGCAGCGCGTTGTACACGTACTCGTCCAGGTCGAACGTGGTGAGCACGATGACCCGGGGCGGCGCGACCGGCGCCGCGGCGATGATCCGCTCGGTGGCGTCGATCCCGCTCACGTCGCCCGGCATCCGCACGTCCATGAGGATCACGTCCGGCCGGAGCGACCCGGCGAGCCGGACGGCCTCCATGCCGTCCGCCGCCTCGCCGACCACGTCCACCTCGGGCGCCGCCCGCAGCAGGGCGGCGAGGCCGGCGCGGATGAGCACCTGGTCGTCCACCACGAGTACACGGATCATCCGGACATTGTCGTTCATCGCTGCATCTGGATGGGGGCACGGCACCGGCCCGGCACCCGAGTGGGCGCCGGGCCGGTGTCCCCCGGTCAGCGGGTCAGCACTGGATCAGGTAGTCCTGCACGTGACCGGTCGTCAGGTACAGGTCGCTGACCCACCGGCTCCCGGCCGCCGAGTACAGGCGGACCCAGATGCGGTAACCGTTGACACTGGATCCGTAGCCCCAGCAGTCGACCTCGACCTTCTGCCCGTTGCGGAGGGTGCCGACCGGGCTGTACCCGGTGCCGGGGCCGGACCGGATCGTCAGCCCGTTCGGGGCGTCCTTGACGTTCGCGCACCAGGCACGCGGGTCGCTGCCGCTCGACCCGCACCGGACCGGGTCCGCGCTCGCGGGCGACGCGACGACGAGGCTTCCGGCGATCGCGGCGGTGGCCGCCACGGCGGTCGCGGCGATCCTGCGGACTCGCTGGGTCATGCTGGCTCCTCTGGTCGTGGGCAACGGATTTGCCAGGCCCGAAGCTATTCGTCGCCGTGGATGCCACGCATCCAGCAGCGGGTTGAACGCGGTGCACGACCTCCGCGTTACCCGGTGTCCCGGGTCAACCCGTCGCCGTACCCGGGTAGCCGATCGATCGCTGTAAGTTTCGGCGACAGGTCCAGGCCCGTGACGGCCTGGCGCCCGCGGCGTTGCCCTCCGGGCCCGCGCGACCGTAGCGTCCCCGCGATCAAGGTCCGTGCATCGACATCGGTGAGGGAGCACATCACATGGGCAGATATCAGGACGGCCGGCTGCGCGCCCGATTGCGGCGCTCGATCGCCGTGGCGGCGACCATCGCGAGCGTCGCGCTCGGCATCACGGCCTTCGCCAGTCCCGCCGCGGCCGCCGCCCCGACCGTTTCCAGCGTCGCCGCCGGCTACGCGCACACCTGCGCGATCCGCACGGACGCGTCGCTGTGGTGCTGGGGCAGCAACTGGAGCGGCGAGCTCGGTGACGGCACCAACGACACCAGGACCACGCCCACCCGGATCGGCACCGGCACCACCTGGGCGGCCATCGACGCCGGCAGCAGCCAGACGTGCGGGGTGAAGGCCGACCACACGCTGTGGTGCTGGGGCAGGAACGTCCGCGGCCAGCTCGGCGACGGCACGACCACGAACCGGAACGCCCCCGTCCAGGTCGGCACCGCCACCACCTGGGCGAGCGTCAGCACCGGCGACGCGCACACCTGCGGCGTCCGCACCGACGGCTCGCTGTGGTGCTGGGGCTTCAACCGCCTCGGCCAGCTGGGCACCGGCACCGCCGACTACTACCTGACCTCGCCGGTCCGGATCGGCACGGCGTCCACCTGGGCGAGCGTCACGGCCGGATACGCGCACACCTGCGGGTCCCGCACCGACGGCACCCTGTGGTGCTGGGGCGACAGCTCGAGCGGGCAGCTCGGGGTGGGCACGCTGAGCTACTCCACCACCCCGGCGCAGGTCGGCACCGCCACCACCTGGAACGGCGTCACCGCCGGATACGCGCACAGCTGCGGCACCCGCACCGACGGCACCCTGTGGTGCTGGGGCAACAACGGCTACGGCCAGCTCGGCGCCGCCGGCCCGCTGCAGACCTCCCCGGTGCAGGTCGGCACCACCACCACCTGGAACAAGGCCAACGCGGGCGACAACACCGTCTGCGCCTCCCGCACCGACGGCAGCTTCTGGTGCTGGGGCAACAACATGGCCGGCGGCCTGGGCGACGGCACCACGACCAACCGCTCCACCCCCACCCGGGTCGGCACCGCCACCACCTGGACGACCGGCTTCGTCGTCAACTACCACACCTGCGGCGTCCGGACCGACGGCAGCCTGTGGTGCTGGGGCAACAACGGCAACTCCCAGCTGGGCGACGGCACCACCACCCAGCGCAACACCCCGGGTCAGGTGACCATCCCGACCACCTGACGGTTCCCCTTCGCCGGCCCGGGCCGTCAGCGCCCGGGCCGGCCTACCCGGCGGCGCGCACCAGCACGGCCTCGACGTGCCGGAGCATGTCGCCGGCCGCCGGCGCCCACGCCGTGTCGCCGTGGCAGGCGATCGTCATCAGCGCGGCGGCCGGGCGGTGCTGGACCGACAGGATGTACCGCGACCCGCCGGGCCGGTCGGGCTGCTCGGTGACGCGGTCCTGCACCGCCGGGTCGGTGAACGGGATGGCCTCGGCGCCGAGTGAGCGGCTGTTCGCCGCGCTGCCCACGATGGACGCGTCGATGTAGTTGAACCGGGCCGCGGCCGCGCCCGTCCCGGCCAGCTCGCCGAGGACCTCCGCGCTGATCGCCGCGGCCCGCGCGGGGTCGAGGTTGGCGAACCGGTGGCCGTGCAGCTGGTTGCTGGCCGTGGCCGCCAGCCGTGCGGTCAGGTCACCGCCCCCGGGCACGAGGACGGGCACCGGCATGACCGCCTTGCGGACCGACGCCTGCGTCCCCGCCGACAGCCGGTTCGCGGCCAGGGCCTGGACACCGGCGCACGGCGAGCCCTCGACCAGGCCGATCGCCGAGCCGAACGCGGTCAGGTAGACCGCCGACACCGGCACACCGGCGCGGGTGGCGACGGCCTGCGCGGCCCGGGCGGCGTGCGCCGAGGCGAGCCACCGGGACCGCAGCACCGGGTCCGCCGGCGCCGTCCCGCCGTCCGGGCGCCAGCTGGACAGCCCGTCGCGCAGCGCGCCCAGCTGCCGCCGCCAGTGCGCCTCGGCCCGCTCGGCATGGGCCCGGCCCGGAGCGGACGTCTCCCACTCGGCGGTCTCCAGGGGCTGCTCCGGCGCGGGCCGGCCCTGAAGACCGCCGAACGCCGCACGTCCGCCCATCCGGCTCCGCAAGGCTTGCAAGAAGTCGCTCCGGAGCACCCGCATGCCCCACCCGTCGACCGCGGAGTGGTCGGCGACGATCCCGATCCGTCGCACGGCGCCGGCGGCGACCGCCAGCACGAAGAGCACGGGCTGCTGCTCGCCGAGGCGGAACGCCGTGGCCGCGGCCGCCGCGATCGCCGCGTCCGCCTCGGCGCCGGCCGGCGCGACCCGCACCACCTCGCCCAGTCGCTCCGCCGCCGGGAGGACGTGCTGCTCACGAAGGCCGGGGCCGGTCACGGGCAGGAGCGTCCGCAGCCCTTCATGCCGGTCGAGCAGGTCGCCGATCGCGGCCAGCGCGACGCCGACCGGTGCGCCGGCGCCGTCGACCACGCCGGTGAAGTTCGCGGCGGACGACCACGGCGAGTCCGCGTCGATGCCGACGTCCAGGAACCACTCACGTTGCGCGCAGGTCAGCGGCCCCCGTCGAGTCGGTTTCATTCCCGTTCCTGTTCAGTTTCTAAAGTCGAGTGCGATGGATATTGCAGGACTTCACTGCATCATGCAACCCTGTTGCCGTGGTTTTGCACGCCGTCCCGCCGACGGTTCCCCGCCTCCTCACCGACCGGTCCACATCGGAGCCGGACCGCGAGGCGCTGGTCGTCGACGGCGTCGGGGCGCTGACCTTCGGCTCCTGGCAGCGCCGTGCCACCGGCCTCGCCGAGCGGCTGCGGCAGCGCCGCGTCGCGCCGGGCGACCGCGTCGGCCTGCGGTTCGGCGCCGCCGAATGGCTCGACTTCGCGGTCGCCTACGTGGCGGTGCAGCGATTAGGCGCGGTCGCCGTGCCGGTCTCCGGCGACGCGGCGCCCGCCGAGGTGGCGCACGCGCTCGCCGACTGCTCCGCCACGGGTCTCGTCCACGGCGGCGGCGCGCCCGGCTGGACCGGCGGGTGGACCCACGCCACGGCCGACGGCGACGACGACACCGGCGACGGCGCGGATCTGTCCACATCGGACGGCCTGGCCCAGATCCTGTACACGTCCGGCACGACGGCGCGGCCCAAGGGTGTCGCCGCCACCCACGCCAACGTCACATACGGGGCGGGCGCCCGGCACCGCCCGTTCCGCCACTCGCGCCACCTGCTGCACGCGTTCTCGATCGGCACGAACGCCGCCCAGGTCATGCTGATGACCGCGCTGCTCGCCCACCCCGCCGTGGTCACACTGCCGCAGTTCACCCCGTTGCGCTTCGCGCGCGCCATCACACGCTGGTCCGCCGGCACGGTGTTCGTCGTCCCCGCGATGGCCATGGAGCTGCTCGCCGTGGCCGACGGCCACGACCTGAGCAGCGTCCGGCTGCTCGGGTCGGCCGCCGCGCCGCTGCCGGGGCCGGTCGCCGCCCGCCTCGCGGCCGCGTTCCCGAACGCGACGATCGTCAACTACTACACCTCGACCGAGGCCGCCCCGGCGCAGACCGCCATGACGTACGACCCGGAGCGCCCGGACAGCGTGGGCCGGCCGATCGCCGGCGGCGGCCTGCGCGTCACCGACGACGACGGGCGGCCCTGCGCGCCGGGCGAGATCGGCGCCGTCTGGATGCGCTCCCCCGCCCCGCCCCGCACGTACGTCGGCGACACCACGACGAGCGGCGCCACCTTCCAGGACGGCTGGGTCCGGATGGGCGACGTCGGCTACGTCGACGACGACGGCTTCCTGTTCCTCGTCGAGCGGGACGGCGACCTGGTCAAGACCGGCGCCCACCGGGTGTCGACGCTGCAGGTCGAGGCGGCCATCCACGAGCACCCGGAGGTCGCCGACGCCGCCGTCGTCGGGCTGCCCCACGAGGTGCTCGGCGTCGAGCTGGCCGCCGTGATCGTGGTCAGCGGCGGCGCGGCGCTGACCCCGCCGGCGCTGCGGGCGTTCCTCGCCGGCCGCCTCGCGCCGCACGAGATCCCCTCCCTCGTCCACGTCGTGGACAAGCTTCCGCGCAACCGCGGCGGCAAGGTCGACAAACGATCCCTGCGAAGGAGCCTGACGTGATCCAGGCGTCCGCCGTCCAGCACGGCATGCGGCTCGCCGCGTCCGGTGCCGCCCCCACCGCCTACCACATGCCGCTGGTCGTCACGTTCGCCCACGAACCGGACGCCGGGCTCCTCGCCAAGGCCTGCGCGGCCGTGGTCGAGCGGCACGCGCTGCTGACCGTCGCGGTCGTCGAGCGCGACGGCGTCACCCACCTCACCCGGACCACCGCTCCCGTCCTGCGCGTGGCGGGGCCGGACGAGTCGGTCGAGGAGGAGGCCACCCGCCCGTTCGACCTCGGTGCGGGACCGCTGGCCCGGTTCGCGCTGCTCGGCCGGACGCTGGTCGTCACCGCGCACCACCTGGTCGTCGACGGGCTGTCCAAGGAGGTGCTGCTGCGGGACCTGGCCGCGTTCTACGCCGGTGAGATCCCGGCGCCGCTGCCGCGCACCGCCGAGGACGAGCTCGCCGCCGAGGCGGCACGGCTGGCCCGCGACCGGGCCGCGGCGGAGGAGTTCTGGTCCGGCCGGTGGGCCGAGCCGCTGCCCGCGGTCGTCGGCGAGCACGTCCTCACCGGGCGCGACCACGGGGCCGGTCAGGTGCACGCGTTCGAGCCGCCCGTGCCCGACCTGCCCGGGCTGACCCGGTTCGAGACGCTGCTGGCCGCGGTCCACGCCCTACTCGGCGCGTACGGCAACCCACGCGTCACGACCGGCGTCGACGTGTCCACCCGGGAGCCCGGCGCGTTCGACACCGTCGGCCCGTTCGCGACCGAGTTCCCCGTCGACACGCGTCCCGACGCGGACTCCCCGTTCGCGGAGTTCGCCGCCGGGGTCCGGGCGACGCTCCGCGCGATGTACCCGCACCGGTCGGTGCCCCTCGCCCGCGCGGTGCGCCGACTGCGGCCGCACGCCGCGATCGCGCCCGTCTCCGTCAGCTACCGCCGGGTCGGCGCCGCGCCACGGTTCGACGGCAGCCCGGCGGCCGTCAACTGGCTGGCGTTCGCCGGCAGCGTGCGCGGCGACCTGCAGCTGCAGGCGGTCGACGACGGCACGACGGTCACCGCCCGGCTGCGCCACTCGGCCGCCGCGGCGCCCGTCGCCGCGCGGTTCGCCGGCGACCTCTGCGCGGTGCTCACCCGGGTCGCCGCCGATCCGGGGACCTTGCTGCGCGACCTGAGCCCCGCTGCCGCCTCGGGCGCCTCGGGTACCTCCGTGCCGCCCGCCGCGGCCGGGGCGCCGGCCACCGCGCCGGCACCGGCCGGCGGCGGCGAGCTCGTGGAGCCGGTCCTGGCCATCTGGCGCGACGTGCTCGGCGACCCCGCCATCGGCCCCGACGACGACCTGTTCGACCTGGGCGGCGACTCGCTGACCGCGACGCAGATCATCGCGCGGATGCGCAAGACGCTCGGCGTCGACGTCGACATCGACACGTTCTTCGACCACCCGACGGTCAACGGAGTCGTGGATGCCGTCAGCGCTTCCTGAGGCGCCCGCCGAGGCACCCACCGAGGCACCCGACCGGGCGGCGATGCTGCTCATCCGGCACTTCGAGACGGCGCTGCTGGACCTCTTCGCGCGCGGCGAGCTGTCCGGGACCACGCACACCTGCCTCGGCCAGGAGTACGTGCCCGTGGCCGTGAGCGGCCTGCTCGGACCGGACGACCACGTGCTGAGCAACCACCGCGGGCACGGCCACTACCTCGCGCGGTTCGACGACCCGGAGGGGCTCCTCGCGGAGATCATGGGCCGGGCCGGCGCCGTGTGCCACGGCGTCGGCGGCAGCCAGCACATCCACCGGCGCGGGTACCTGTCCACCGGTGTGCAGGGTGAGAGCCTGCCGGTCGCGGCCGGGCTCGCGCTGCACCTGCGCCGCCACCGGCAGGGCGCGCTCGCCTGCGCGTACATCGGCGACGGCACCTGGGGCGAGGGCGCGGTGTACGAGGCGCTCAACATCGCCGCGCTGTGGCGGCTGCCGCTGCTGGTCGTGGTGGAGCACAACGGGATCGCCCAGTCGACGCCCACCGGGCACGCCATGGCCGGCACCGTCGCCGGGCGCGCCGCCGCGTTCGGACTGGCCCACACACTGGTCACCGCGACCGACCCGGCCCGCATCAGGGCGGAGCTCGCCCCGTTCGTCGCCGGTGTACGCGACGGCGCGCCGCTCATCGTCGAGTTCCGCACCCCGCGGCTCGGCCCGCACAGCAAGGGCGACGACACCCGCCCCGCCGACCAGGTCGCGGCGCTGGCCGACTGGTACCCGGCGGTGGCCGCCGCCGCGCCGGACCTGGACCGCGCCCAGCGGGACCGCGTCGCCCGCGTCGTCGCCGAGGTGTCGGCCCGCCCACCCGCCGAGTGGACCGGCCGGCCGCGGGAGGACCGCGTCGCCGGGGCTTCCGCCCACCCCGCCGCCGGGTGGGCCGTCTCATGAGGGTCGCCGAGAACATCAACGCCGCGCTGCACACGGTCCTGGCGGGCGACGAGCGGGCGTACCTCATCGGTGAGGACCTCCTCGACCCGTACGGCGGCGCGTTCAAGGTCGCGCGCGGGCTCTCCACCCGGTTCCCGGACCGGGTGCTGTCCACCCCGATCAGCGAGTCGGCCATCACCGGCATCGCGGCCGGCCTGGCCCTGGCCGGCGACACCGCGATCGTCGAGTACATGTTCGCCGACTTCCTCACCCTCGGCTTCGACCAGCTGGTCAACTTCGCCGCCAAGTCCGTCACCATGTACGGCGAACGGCTGCCGATGCGCATGGTCGTGCGCTGCCCCAGCGGCGGCGGCCGCGGCTACGGGCCGACGCACAGCCAGAGCCTGACGAAGCACCTGATCGGCGTGCCCGGCCTCGCCGTGTTCGAGATGTCGCCGTTCCGCGACGCGGCCGAGGTGTTCGCCGAGATGCTGGCACTCGGGCAGCCGTGCGTGTTCGTCGAGGACAAGATCCTCTACACCCGCCGGATGCTGCCCACCGTGGCCGCCCCGTTCACGGTCGAGGTGCGCGACGGCGTGGCGTACGTCGGGACCGGCGAACGCCCGGAGCTGGTCCTGATCGCGCCGGGCGGCATGGCCGAGCGCGCCCTGGCGGCGCTGCGGACGCTGCTGATCGAGCAGGAGATCGCCGGACTGCTGGTCGTCCCTTCGCGGCTGTACCCGGTGCGCCTCGACCTGCCGCCCGTCCCGCACGTCGTGGTGGCCGAGGACGGCACCGCCGGCGGCACCTGGGGCGCCGAGGTCGCGCATCACGTCCACGCGCGCCACTTCGCGGACCTCGCCGCGCCCGTGACGCTCGTCCACGGCGCCGACGCCGTCATCCCCGCCGCACCACACCTGGAGCGTCACGTGCTCGTGAGCGCCGGCACCATCCACGACGCGCTGGTGAGGACCGTCCGTGCCTGAGATCGCGGTGCCGAAGCTCAACACCAACGACGACAGCTACATGCTGCTCGCCTGGCTCGCCCCGGACGGCGAGGCGGTGCCCGCCGGCGCGCCGGTCGCCGAGGTGGAGACGTCGAAGGCGGTCGAGGAGCTGACCGCCGCGACGGGCGGCGTCCTGCGCCACCGCGCGGCGACCGGCGCCGAGATCGCCCCCGGTCAGGTGATCGCCGTCCTCGACGACCCCACCGCCGCCGGCGCGGCGCCGGTCCCGTCGTCGGCCGGCGACGACGGCCCGACGATCACCGCGCCGGCCCGCGCCCGCATGGCCGAGCTCGGCGTCAGCGCCGAGCAGGTCGCCGCGCTCGGCCGCCCCATCGTCCGCCGCGCGGACATCGACGCCCTGGCCGAAGCGCCGCCGCCCGTTGCGACCGGAAGTGCGACCGGAAGTGCGACCGGAAGCCTGTCCCGCAACCAGCGTGCGGTCGCCCGGACGGTGGCCCGGTCGCACGCCACCGTCCCCGCCGCGTACACCGCGATGACGATCGACGTCGGCGCCGCCCTGGAGCGGATGCCCCGGCTGACCCGCGCGGTGCGGCGGCCCGTCGGCCTCGCCGAGCTGTTCGTCGCCGCGATCGGGGCGGCGCACGCCGAGCACCCGATGTGCTTCGCGAGGCTCGACGACGACGGCCACACCCTGCACCCGGCCTTCGCCGCGCACGTCGGCGTCACCGTCGACCTCGGCGAAGGCCTGTACGTGCCGGTGGTCCGCGACGCCGGCACCGCGACGGTCGCCGAGATCGCCCGGGCCCTCGCCAGGTTCCGGGTCACGGCGGCCGGCGGCGCGTTCCGTCCGTCTGAACTGGACGGTGCGACGATCACGCTGACCCTCCACCAGGACGCCGATGTGAGCCTGGCGATCCCGATCGTGTACCCGGGCCAGACCTGCGCGGTCGCGGTCACCGCCCCGCGGCCCGAGCTGCACCTCGGCGACGACGGCCGGCCGGCGGCCCGCACCGTGAGCCAGGTCGGTCTCGCCTACGACCACCGCGTCGTCAACGGCCGCGAGGCGGCGCGGTTCCTGGCCGCGCTGGCCCGGACGCTGCAGGAGGAGCCGCGATGAGGCCGCTGCTGCCCGGCCAGGAGCGGCTGTGGTTCCTGCACCAGCTGGATCCGGCCGACGCGTCGTACCACCTGCCGCTGGTCCTGCACGTGCGCGGCCGCCTGGACCGGGCGGCCCTGGAGCGCGCGCTGGATGCGGTGACCGACCGGCACGACACCCTGCGGTCCCGGGTCGCGCAGCTCGACGGCGCGCCCGTGCTGGTGCCGGCCGCCGGCGGCGTCCCGTTGGAGACCGCCGCCGCGACCGGCCTGGACGAGGCCCGCGACCTGGTCGCCGCGTTCGTGACGCGGCCGTTCGACCTCGCCGCCGGCCCGATGGCCCGCTTCCTGCTGATCGGCGTCGGGCCGGACGAGCACGTGCTCGCGCTCGCCGCCCACCACGTCGCGGCCGACGGCTGGTCGCTGCAGGTGCTGCGCCGCGACCTCGACGCGCTGTACCAGGCGTACGCCACCGGCGCCACCAGCGCCCCCGTGGCACTGCCGGAGCTGCCGCCGGTCCCGGACGATGCCGCCCCGGGCGCCGCGACGGACCTCGGGTACTGGACCGGACGGCTGGCCGGCGCCCCGGTGCTGGACCTGGCGACCGACCGGCCCCGGCCCCCGGTGCGCCGCGGCCGCGGCAGCTCCGTCGTCTTCGACATCCCCGTCGACCTGCTGCGCCGCCTGGAGACCGTGGCCCGGTCCGAGCGCACCACCGTGTTCACCGCGCTGGTCGCGGCGTTCTCGCTGCTGCTCGGCCGGATGAGCGGCCAGGACGACGTCTGCCTCGGCACGCCGGTCCTCGGCCGCGACGACCCGGACCTCGACGACCGCGTCGGCTGCTACTCCGAGACCCTGGTCCTGCGGACGGACCTGTCGGGCGACCCGACGTTCCGCGCGCTGCTGCGGACGGCCCGCCGGACCGTGCTCGGCGCGCTGAGCCACGCGGCCCCGTTCGAACGCGTGGTGTCGGCGGTCGGCGCGCCCCGCGACCGCAGCCGCACCCCGCTGTTCCAGGCCATGCTCATGTACCTGCGGCAGGAGCAGGACCGGCCGAGCCTCGGCGGCCTCGACGTCGAGCTGCTGGACCACCCGTTCGACGTCGCCCGCACCGACGTGTCCCTCGACGTCATCCAGGGCCCCGAGGCCGCCGTCGGCGTGCTCACGGTCGACCGTGGCCTGTTCGACCCCGGCACCGCGCAGCGGTGGATCCGCCGGCTGCTCGTCCTGCTCGACGACGCGGCCCGGCGGCCCGACGTCCCGGCCGGTGACCTGCGGCTGCTCGACGACGACGAGCGGCGCGAGGCGCTGGCCCGCTGGAACGGCACGGGCCCCGGGGAGACCACCCCGCTGGTCGCCGAGCTGTTCCGGGAGCGGGCCCGGGCCACGCCGGACGCCGTCGCGGTCACCGGCGACGGCGGCGACCTCACCTACCGCGAGCTCGACGCCGAGGTCGACCGGCTGGCCGCCCGCCTCCGCGGGCGCGGGCCGCTGATCGGGGTCGGGCTGTCCCGGCGCCCGGCGATGGTGGTCGCGCTCCTCGCCGTCTGGCGGGCCGGCGCCGCGTACCTGCCGCTCGACCCGGCGTACCCGGCCGACCGGCTCGCGTTCGTCATCGCCGACGCGGGCGTCGGCACGGTGCTCACCGAGCCGGCGTTCGCGGACCGGTTCGGCGCGGCGGCGCTGCTCATCGACGCCGCCGACGACGAACCGCGGGACGAGCCCGCCGCTGTCATCGCCGTCGACGCCATCGGCCCGGACGACCCGGCCTATGTGCTGTACACGTCGGGGTCCACCGGACGGCCCAAGGGCGTCGTCGTGCCGCACGGCGCGCTCGCCGCGTTCGTCGCCGCGATGGCCGCCGTCACCGGGCCGCAGGAGGGCCGCGCCTGGCTGGCGCTCACCTCGCTGTCGTTCGACATCTCCGGGCTCGAGCTGTTCCTGCCGCTCAGCCGCGGCGGCCGGGTCGTCGTCGCCGGCGACGCGCAGACCGGCGACGGCGCGGCGCTGCGGGCGCTCATCGCCGCGACCGGCGTCACCGACGTGCAGGCCACCCCGTCCGGCTGGCGGATGCTGCTCGCGGCCGGCTTCGACCACGACGTGCCGGCCGCGCTGGTCGGCGGGGAGGCGCTGCCCGTGCCGCTCGCCGCCGAGCTGCGCGGCAAGGTCGGCCGGCTGACCAACGTGTACGGCCCGACCGAGACGACGATCTGGTCGACGTACTGGCCGGTGCCCGGCGACCCGGCGGCCGTCACGATCGGCGGCCCGATCCCGGGCACCCGGGTGTACGTCGTCGACGACCGGATGCGGCCCGTCCCCGCCGGCGTGCCCGGCGAGCTCGTCATCGCCGGTGCCGGTGTCGCGCTCGGCTACCTGCGCCGGCCCCGGCTGACCGCCGACCGGTTCGTGCCCGACCCGTGGGGTCCGGCGGGAGCACGGATGTACCGCACCGGCGACCGCGCCCGCCGGCTGGTGGACGGCACCCTCGAGTTCCTCGGCCGGCTCGACACCCAGGTCAAGGTCCGCGGCCACCGGGTCGAGCTGGGCGAGGTCGAGACCGTGCTCGCCGCCTGCCCGGGCGTCGCCGCCGCGGTCGCCGCGG
The DNA here is from genome assembly GCF_040614215.1 of Dactylosporangium sp. NPDC006015. Classification (NCBI taxonomy): domain Bacteria; kingdom Bacillati; phylum Actinomycetota; class Actinomycetes; order Micromonosporales; family Micromonosporaceae; genus Dactylosporangium; species Dactylosporangium sp. NPDC006015. The sequence continues at coordinate 82,298 of NZ_JBEXUD010000035.1, read as the reverse complement.
TCCGCGACGACGCGCTCGCCGCGTACGTCACGGCCCGCCCCGGCGCCGGTGTCGACCCGGACGCGATCCGCGACGCGGCCCGCGCCACCCTGCCGGCCTACGCCGTGCCGGCCACGGTCACGGTGCTCGACGCGCTGCCGCTCACCCCGAACGGCAAGGTGGACCGGGCCGCCCTGCCCGACCCGCGACCGTCCGCCGCCGCCGCGTACGTGCCGCCGCGCACCGCGGCCGAGACGCGCGTCGCCGCGGTGTTCGCCGAGGTGTTCGGCGTCGCGGTGGGTGCGCACGACGACTTCTTCGCGCTCGGCGGCCACTCGCTGCTGGCCGTCAAGGTCGCGGCGCGGCTACCCGGCCTGACCGTCCGCGACCTGTTCGACCATCCCGCGGTCGAGGCCCTCGCCCGGCGGATCCCGGTCGTCGCCGGCGACGCCGGTGCCGGCGCGACGGACCGCGCGCCGGCGCTGTCCGACGCCCAGCGCCGCCTCTGGTTCCTGCAGCGGCTGGACCCGCGCGACGCGTCGTACAACATGTTCCTGGTGCTGCGCCTGCGCGGCCGGCTGGACCGCCACGCGCTGCGGCGGGCCCTGGACGCCCTCGCCGCCCGGCACGTCGCGCTGCGGTGCGCCTACCCGGAGGTCGGGGGCGAGCCGGCCGTCGAGGTCGGGCCCGCGACCGTGCCGTTCGAGGAGCTCCCGCTGGAGTCCGCGGCCGAGCCGGAGGCGGCGGCCCGGGCCGCCGTCGCGGACCGGACGAACGCGCCGTTCGACCTCCGGACCGGCGCGCCGGTGCGGGCCGCGCTGCTCCGGCTCGCCCCCGACGATCACGTCCTCTGCCTGGTCGTGCACCACATCGCCGGGGACGGCTGGTCGCTCAACGTCCTGCGGGAGGACCTCGCCGCGCTCTACGCCGGGCTGCCGTTGGCGCCGCTGCCGCCCGTACCGGCGAACGACGGCGACCAGGAGGCCGACCTCGCGTACTGGCGGGACCGCCTCGCCGAGCCGACCGCGCTCGACCTGCCGACGGACCGGCCCCGCCCGGCCGAGCCCACCCACCGCGGCGCGTTCCTCGGCGCCCACCTGCCGGCCGGCGTCACCGCCCGCCTCGAGGGTCTGGCCGGCCAGTCCCGCACCAGCCTCTTCGCCGTGCTGCTCGCGGCCTACCAGGCGCTGCTCGCCCGGCACACCGGCCAGTCCGACGTCCTGGTCGGCTCGACCCTGGCGGCCCGGGACCGGGTCGAGACCGAGCGGGCCGTCGGCTACTTCGCCAGGACCGTCGTGCTGCGCAACCAGGTCGACCCGGCCGAGCCGTTCACCGGCCTGCTCGGCCGGGCCCGCGAGTGCGTGCTGGACGCGCTGACCCACGCCGAGGCGCCGTTCGAGCACCTCGCCGCCGGGGCGGCGCCGCTGTTCCAGACCATGTGCATCCTGCACACCCAGGACGAGGGCACCCCGGTCGACCGGTTCGCCGACCTGCACGCGTCGTTCTTCGACTCCGGCTACCGGCAGGCCAAGTTCGACCTGATGCTGGAGGCGTGGCGGGCCGCCGACGGCCTGACGCTCGTCTTCGGCTACGACACCGACCTGCTCGACGCGGCGACGGTCGAGCGCTGGGCCCGCCGGTTCGAGGTGCTGTGCGCCGGCATCGCCGCCGACCCGGGCGCCGCGGTCGGCGCGCTGCCGCTGCTGACCGCCGCCGACGAGGCGCTCGTCGGCTCGCTCGCCGCCCCGCCGCCCTCCCCGCCGCAGCCGCTGGCTCCCGGGCTGCCCCGGCTCGCGGCGCCGGACACGGTCGCGATCCGCTGCGGCGCCGAGTCGCTGACGTACGCCGAGCTCAACCGCCGGGCCGACGCGCTGGCCTTGGCGTTGCGCGCGGCGGTCGTCGCGGGCCCGCCGGTCGTCGCCGTCGCCGCGCACCGGGACATCGGCACGATCGTCGCGCTGCTGGCGGTCTGGCGGGCCGGCGGCGCGTACCTGCCGATCGACCCGGAGCAGCCGGCCGGGCGGATCGCGGAGCTCGTCACGGGCAGCGGGGCCGGGCTGGCCGTCGGGGACGCGCCCTGGCCCGACGGTCTCCGGGTCGTCGCGCCGCCTGCCGGGACGGTGCCGGCGGTCGACCACGCGGCCCCGGACGGCGCCGCGTACGTGCTGTACACCTCCGGGTCCACCGGCACCCCGAAGGCCGTGGTCGTCGACCACGAGGCGCTCGCCGCCCGGGTCGGCTGGATGCGCCGCGACTACCGGCTCGGCCCGGGCGACACGGTCGTGCAGTTCGCGCCGCTCGCGTTCGACGCGCACGCGGAGGAGCTCTGGCCCGCACTCGGCGCCGGGGCCACGGTGCGGCTGCTGCCGGACGGCCCGCTCAGCCTGCCCGACGTGCTCGCCGGCCCGGACGGCGCCGGCGTCACCGTGCTCGACCTGCCCACCGCGTACTGGCACGACCTGGTCGCCCAGATCGACGCGATCGCCTGGCCGCCCCGGCTGCGGCTGGTGATCCTCGGCGGCGAGGCGGTGCACGCGGCGGCCGTGGCCCGCTGGCGCGCCCGGTTCGGCGACACCGTGCGGCTGGTGAACACGTACGGCCCCACCGAGGCCACGATCATCGCGACCTCGACCGACCTCGGCCCGGACGACACGACCGGCCCGCCGCCGATCGGCGTGCCGCTGCCCGGGGTGCGCGTCGCGGTCGTCGACGCCGGCCTGCGCCCGGTGCCGCCCGGCGCGTACGGCGAGCTGCTGCTCGGCGGCACCGGCCTGGCCCGCGGCTACCTCGGCCGGGACGACCTCACCCGGGACCGGTTCGTCACGTGGCCTCCATCAGGGCTCGGCGCGCGCTGCTACCGGACCGGCGACCGCGTGCGGCTGCGGGCCGACGGCCGCCTCGACTTCGCCGGCCGGCTCGACGACCAGCTGAAGGTCCGCGGGTTCCGGATCGAACCGGCCGAGGTGGAACACCACCTCCTGGAGTGCCCGGGGGTGACCGGGGCGGTGGTCGTCGCGCACGGCGGCGCCCTGGTCGCGTACGTCGCCGGCACCGCACCGGCCAGCGCGCTGCGCGCCCGGCTCGCGGCCCGGCTCCCCGGCCACCTGGTGCCGGACCGCTGGGTCGCGGTCGACGCGCTCCCCCGTACCCCAACCGGGAAGGTCGACCGGAGAGCCCTGCCACCGCCCCTTGAGGGTGCTGAGAGTGCTGACGGCAGCGACGGACCGTTCACGCCGCCGCGCACCGACGCCGAGCACCTGATCGCCGACGTCTGGACCGAGGTCCTCGGCCTCGACCGCGTCGGCGTGGACGACGACTTCTTCACCCTCGGCGGCCACTCGCTGCTCGCCGTCCGCGTGGCCGCCCGGCTGCGCGCCATGACCGACCTCGACCTGCCCATCCGCCTGCTCTTCACGCACCGCCGGCTGGCCGACCTGGCCACCGCGGTCGAGCAGCGGCTGCTCGACGATCTGGCCGAGCTCAGCGACGACGAGGTGGCCGGCCTGCTGGAAGCGGAGACCCGATGACCGTCGACGAAGCCCGCCAGGCGCTGCTGGCCCAACGACTGCGCCGGCGCACGGCGACCCGCACCGTCCCCACCAGGCCGGCCGGCACGGTGCCGCCGCTGTCGTTCGCGCAGGAACGGCTCTGGTTCATGGAGCAGTACGCGCCCGGCAACCGCGCCTACCTCGTGCCGGTGGCCCGGCGGATCCGGCGCCCGGTCGACGCCGACCGGCTGGCCGGGGCGCTGCGCCGCGTCGTCGCCCGCCACGAGGCGCTGCGGACCCGGTTCCCGGCCCGGGACGACGGGATCCCGACGCTTGTCGTCGACGAGGACCCGGCCGTCGACCTGGCCGTCGTCGACGTCGCCGACGACGCCGCCGCCCGGGCCGCGGTCGAGGCGGTGCACGCCCGCGGGTTCGACCTCGCCGCCGAGCAGCCGCTGCGGGCCGCGCTGATCCGGTTGTCCCCGGACGACGCGGTCCTGGCCATGGCCGTGCACCACATCGCGATCGACGGCTGGTCCGTGCCGCTGCTGCTGGCCGAGCTGATGACCGCGTACGACGGCGGCGACCTGCCCGCCCTGCCCGTCCAGTACGGCGACTACGCGGCCTGGCAGCGCGACAAGCCGGCGCCCGACGTCGCCCGCTGGGCGGAGCGCCTGGACGGCGTCGAGCCCCTCGCGCTGCCGACGGACCGGCCGCGCCCGGCCGAGCTGACCTACGCCGGCGGCAGCGTCGAGTTCGAGCTCGACGCCGGTCTCGCGGCCGGCGTCCGGGCCCTCGCCGACAGCCACGGCGCCTCGCTGTACATGACGATGCTGGCCGCCTACGCCTGCCTGCTCGGCCGGCACGCGCACCAGACCCGGCTCACGATCGGCTCCCCCGTCGCCGGCCGCGGCGTCCCGGAGCTGGAGAACCTCATCGGCTGCTTCGTCAACACGCTGGTCATGCCCGTCGACCTGAGCGGCGACCCGACGTTCACCGAGCTGCTGCTGCGGGTGCGGGAGACCGCGCTCACCGGGTTCGCCGACGCCGACACGCCCTTCGAACGCGTCGTCGCCGACCTCAACCTGCCCCGCGACGTGTCCCGGTCGCCGCTGTTCCAGGCGCTGCTCGCGGTGCAGAACTACGGCACAGGCGGCGGCGACGGCCTCGACGGGTACGAGATCAGGTCATGGGCGACCCGCTACGACCTGGAGCTGTACATCAGCGACACCGCCGACGGTGGGCTGTGGGGCCAGTTCATCCACAACACGGCGCTCTTCGACGCGGCGACCGTGCGGCGGCTCGTCAACCACCTGACCGCGCTCCTGCGCGGCGCCGTCGCCGACCCGCTGACGCCGGTGGCCGCGCTCGACCTGCGCGACGACGACGAACGCGCGGCGCAGGCCGCCTGGAACGCGACCGCCGCCCCGTTCGACGCCGGCGCCACCCTGCCCGGCCTGTTCGCCGCGCAGGTCGCCGCCACCCCGGCCGCGCCGGCCGTGACGTTCGACGGCACCACGTGGAGCTACGCCGAGCTGGACGCCTACTGCGACCGGGTGGCCGCGGCGCTGCGGCCGGTGGGCGCCGGACCGGGCACGCGGATCGGCGTGTGCGCGCCGCGCTCGCTCCAGCTGCCCGGCGCGCTGCTCGGCGTGCTGCGCGCCGGCGCCGCGTACGTGCCGCTGGACCCCGACTACCCGGTCGAGCGGCTGGCCTTCATGGCGACGGACGCGGACCTGCGGGCCGTGCTCGTCCTCGACCCGCCGGCCGGCCTCGCCGACGCGTTCGCCACCTGCCCGGTGATCCGCCTCGACCACCTCGATCCGGCGGCTCCCCAACCCGCCGCCGCGGACATGTCGACTCGCACGGATTTCCAGCGTGCCACCGCAGACTTGCTGGCCCGCACCGATCGCCAGGCCGCCGCGGACACGTCAGCTCACACCAATCCCCAACCTGCCACCGCAGACACGTCGGCCCGCTCCGATACCCAGCCCACCACGGCGGATCCCCTGGCCGCCGCCGCAGATATGTCGGCTCGCTCCACTCACCGACATATCCGAAATTTCAACATTTCGGCGCCACCGACCGCCACCGACACCGCCTACGTCATCTACACCTCCGGCTCGACCGGACGGCCCAAGGGCGTGCCCAACGGCCACCGCGGCGTGGTCAACCGGCTCACCTGGATGCAGGAACGCTTCCGCCTGACCGCCGACGACGTCGTACTGCAGAAGACCCCCGCCGGGTTCGACGTGTCCGTCTGGGAGTTCTTCTGGCCGCTCATCATCGGCGCGCGCCTGGTCCTCGCCCAGCCGGGCGGCCACCGGGACGCGGCGTACCTGCGGACACTCATCGACCGCGAAGGCGTCACCGTCCTCCACTTCGTGCCGTCGATGCTCGCCGCCTTCCTGGCGGAGGAGACGACGCCCGGCGGCGCCGGCCTGCGCGCCGTCGTCTGCTCCGGCGAGGAGCTGCCGGCCGACCTCGCCCGCCGCTGCCTGGCCGCGCTGCCCGCCGCCGAGCTGCACAACCTGTACGGCCCGACCGAGGCCGCCATCGACGTCAGCGCCTGGGCCGTCACCGCCGAAGCGCTCGGCGACGCCCACCGCGTGCCGATCGGCGCCCCGGTCGCCAACACCACCCTGCACGTCCTCGACGACCGGCTCCGTCCGCAGCCCGTCGGGGTGCCCGGCGAGCTGCACATCGGCGGCGTCCAGGTCGCGGAGGGCTACCTGCGGCGGCCCCGGCTGACCGCCGAACGCTTCGTGCCCGACCCCTTCGGGGCGCCCGGCACCCGGCTGTACCGCACCGGCGACCTGGCCCGCTGGCGGCCCGACGGCACGCTGGAGTTCCTCGGCCGCATCGACGGGCAGGTCAAGCTGCGCGGCCAGCGCATCGAGCTCGGCGAGATCGAGGCGGTGCTGCGCGAGCAGCCGGGCGTCCGGGACGCCGCCGTCGTCGTCCGCGAGGACCACCCTGGCGACCAGCGGCTCGTCGCGTACGTCGTCGGCGCCGCACCGGACCGCGCCGCGCTGAAGCGCCTGCTGCCCGACGCCATGGTCCCGGCCGCGTTCGTCGAGCTCGACGCGCTGCCGCTGTCGGCGAACGGCAAGCTCGACCGGCGCGCCCTGCCGGCCCCGGTCCGTGCCGCGGGCGGCGGGACCGCGCCGGCCACCCCGACCGAGCAGGTCGTCGCCGACGTCTGGTCGGCCGTGCTCAACGTGCCCGCGGTCGGCGCCGACGACGACTTCTTCGACCTCGGCGGCCACTCGCTGCTGGCGACGCAGGTGGTGGCCCGGCTCCGCAGGACCGGCGCCGCGGTCGGTGTCATCGACCTGTTCCAGAACCCGACCGTGCGGGAGCTCGCCGCCCTCATCGACCGGCCCGGCGACGGCCCGCGGGCGGTGATCCGGCGCCTCACGCCGAACCGGCCGAAGGCCGACATCTCCCTGGTCTGCGTGCCGTTCGGCGGCGGCAGCGCCGTGGTGTACCAGCCCCTCGCGGACGCGCTGCCCGAGCGGTACGCGGTGTACTCGGTCGCCATCCCCGGCCACGACGTCGGCGTCATCGAGGACCGGCTCGACTTCGACGCGCTCATCGACCGCTGCGTCGCCGAGATCCTCGCGACGATCGAAGGGCCGATCAGCCTGTACGGCCACTGCGGCGTCGGGTCGGCCCTCGCCGTCGCCCTCGCGCGGCGGCTGGAGGCGGCCGGCCGGGACCTGCGCACCGTGTACATCGGCGCGATGTTCCCGTTCGCCGAACCGCGCGGCCGCCTGGCCCGGACGCTGTCGAAGGTCGCGCGGATGGAGTCGCTGCGCGGCGACCGGATCTACCACAACTGGCTGACCTCGATCGGCGCCGACCTCGGCGGCCTCGACCCGGCGGAGGCCCGCCACATCGTGCGCAACCTGCGCCGCGACTCCGTCGACGCCGAGCGGTACTACACCGGGATGTACGCGACCGGCGCCGAGCGGCTGCGGGCCTCGTTCGTCACCGTCGTCGGCACCCGCGACCCGGCCACCGAGTTCTACGAGGAACGGTTCCGCGAGTGGCACTTCCTGTCCGACGACAGTGCCGTCGTGGTGCTGCGGGAGGCCGGGCACTTCTTCCTGAAGTACCGGGCCGCCGAGATCGCCGAGATCATCGACACGCCCATGTTCGGACCGTCGGCGCCGGCCGACGGGCCGGATCGCACCTGGTACCGGCACGGTGTGTCGCACGGCCGTGAGGTCGCCACCGGCCCGCAGCCGAGCCTCGGCCGGTTCGCGGCCGTCTCCGCCGGCCAGCTGGCGTCGATGTTCGGGTCGGCGCTCACCGAGTTCGCGATCCCGGTCTGGATCTACCTGACCACCGGTTCGGTCGCGCAGTTCGCGTTGTTCGCGGTGCTCGGCCTCGTCCCGGGTCTGATCACGTTGCCGATCGCCGGCGCGCTCGTCGACCGGCACGACCGGCGCCGCATCGTGCTCGCCGGCGACCTGGCCGCCGGCGGGGTCCAGGCCGTGCTGGCCGCGCTGCTCTGGGCCGGGCAGCTCAGCGTGGCCGCCCTCTATCCGGCCACGGTGGCGCTGTCGATCGCGCTGTCGTTCCAGCGCATCGCCTACACCTCCGCGATACCTCAGCTGGTGCCGAAGCGGCTGCTCGGCCACGCCGCCGGCATCGGCCAGCTCGGGGCCGGCCTCGCCCAGCTGCTCGCCCCGCTGCTGGGCGCCGGGCTGCTCGCCACGATCGGGCTGCGCGGCATCCTCACGCTCGACGTGGCGACCTACCTCGTCGCGATCGTCGTCGTCCTGGCGGTGCGGTTCCCCGCCACCATGCCGTGGCGGCGCCACGAGACGCTGCGCGCGGAGATCGCCGGCGGCTTCCGGTACGTCTGGGGCAACCGGAACTTCCGCCGCATGCTGCTCTGGTTCGCCGTCCTGAACGTGCCGCTGTCCGCGATCTTCCTGATGCTCTCGCCGCTGGTCCTGTCGTTCGGCACGCTGCGTCAGGTCGGCCAGGTGTCGTTCGTCTCCGCGCTCGGCGTGTTCCTGGGCGGCCTGGTGATGGCCGCCTGGGGCGGGCCGCAGCACCGGCGGATGTTCGGCGTCCTCGTCGCGACGCTCGGCCTGGCCGTGTGCGCGCTCGTCACCGGCCTGCGCGAGAACCTGGTCCTGATCGGCGCCGGCGCGCTCGGCCTCGCGCTGGCCCTGACGCTGCTCAACGGCGTGTACACCACGATCATCCAGGTCAAGGTCCCGCAGCGGCTGCACGGGCGGGTGTTCTCCCTGAACACGCTGATCGCATGGTCGACGATGCCGATCGGGTTCGGGGTCGTCGCGCCCTTCGGCGCCGAGCTGTTCCGCCCGCTGCTGCGCGACGGCGGCCCCCTCGCGGGCAGCCTCGGCCCCGTGTTCGGCACCGGCCCGCAGCGCGGGCTCGGCCTCATGTTCGCCGTGTTCGCGATCGCCGTCGCCGCCGTCGCCGCGGTCGGGCTGCGGGTGCTGCGCCGCTTCGACGACGAGGTGCCCGACGCCCTCGCCGACGACCTGGTCGGCCTGACCGTGCTGGACACGCCGGCCACCGACATCCAGCACGCCCTGGACGCGGCGGCGCGGGCCGCCACCCACCGCCCATCGTGAAGGGAACCCTCATGGACCACCGCGTCGTGATGAACGCCGACGAGCAGTACTCGGTCTGGCCCGTGGCCGACGACCTGCCGGCCGGCTGGGTCGCCGAGGGCCACCGCGGCACCCGGGACGAGTGCCTCGACCACGTCGAGCGGGTCTGGACCGATCAGACCCCGGCCCGCACCCGGATCCGCGCCTGGCTGGCCGGCGCCGTCTCGCAGGCCTGCGACGACCGGCTCACCCCGCACGACGTCGCCACGGCCGGCTGCTCGCTGGTCGCCATGGGCGTGTCGTCGCTGGCGATCATCCGCCTGGTCGACGCCATCGAGACGGAGCACGGCGTGGCCGCCGACTTCAACCAGCACGCCCTGGAGGACCTGGACACCCTGACCGACTTCATCGCGACCGAGCGCCTCCGCCACCGGGCGGCCCGCTGACCGTCCGCCGGACCACCGGCCCGCGCGCACTCAGCCGGCGGCGGCCATCGGGAACGACTCCGCGACGGCGTGCGGGTCCGGCTGGGCGAGCGGGATCTCCGCGGTCAGGGTCGTCCCCTGCCCCGGCGGGCTGACGACGCCGAACCGGCCCCCCAGCGCCTCGACGCGGTCGCGCAGGCCGACGAGCCCCGTGCCCGCTTCCGGGTCGGCCCCGCCGGCACCGTCGTCGCGGACCGACAGCCAGATGGACCGCTCGTCCGCGTCCACCGTGACGAGGGCGACCGGCGCCTGCGCGTGCTTGGCGATGTTGGTCAGCGCCTCCGAGACCACGTAGTACACGGCCACCTCCACCCGCTCGGGAAGCCGGCCCGGCACCTGCAGCCGCAGCTCGACCGGCACGATGCTGCGCCGGGCCAGCGTGCGCAGCATCGGGCAGACCCCGCCCTGGGTCAGCAGCGCCGGGTGGATGCCGCGGGCGAGGTCGGTCATCGACTCGTGGATCTCGGTGAGGTTCCTGACGGTGTCGGACAGCAGGCGCCGCGCCGCCGGCACGTCGCCCGCCGTCGCGTCCTCCGCCATGCGCAGCCGCAGGGCGAGGGCGACGATGCGCTGCTGCGGCCCGTCGTGCAGGTCGCGTTCGATGCGCCGCCGCGCGTCGTCCGCCGCGGCGACCAGCCTGCCGCGGGACGCGACGAGCCGGGCGCGGTTCTCGGTGTTCGCGATGGCGGTGGCGACGAGTTCGGTGAAGGCGAGCAGGCGGTTCTCCGCGTCGGCCGGCACCGGCCCCGGCTTGTAGGACAGGACGAGCGTGACCCCCCACAGCTCACCGTCGACGATGATCGGCACGCCGAGGCCGCGGTGGACGCCGCGGGCCCGGAGCTCTTCGGCGATCGGCCCGCTGGCGGTGTCGTAGTCGATCTGTGCCGTGCGGCGGGTGCGGAGGATCGTGCCGACGATGTTCTCGCCCTCGATCGGCCGGCTCGGCTGGTCGGGCAGCACCCGTCCGCCCTCGTCCCGCTCCGAGACCGTCCTGACGCTGCGGTCCGGCTCGTACCGGAGCAGCGCGGTGTGAAAACCCCGGAACAGTCGGTGCAGCTCGGCCGTCACCGCCGCGAACACCGTGCCGGGCGGCCCGCCCGCGGCGACCATCGTGGCCACCCGCCGCAGCGCCGCCTGCTCCGACAGCAGGGCCTGCGTCGCCTGCTGGCTGGCCCGCAGGGTACTGACGAGCTCCTGGCGCTTCACGGCGGTGCTGACGACCTCCTCCAGTGGCGGGCCGATCCGCTCGCGGATGCGCTCCAGCGTCGCCGGCGGGGTGTCGTCCGGGACGACGAGCCACACCGGGCGGCGCTTCCCGTCGCCCAGTTCGAGCACGGTCGCGCCGGCGGCCTTCGCCGGGTCCGGTGCGTCGCCGATCTCGATCGACGCGCTGGAGAGGCCGAACCCGGCCGCGACACACCGCGCCCCGGACCGCAGCGCCGACGGCAGGTCGTCCGCGCCGAGGACGCAGCGGGCGAGGTGGGCGACGATGTCCGCCTCGACCGCCAGCTGCCGCGCCTCCATCGCGCGCGCCCGGGCGAGGTCGGCCAGCCCGCCGCTGGCCAGTGCCACGATCGCGAAGACCACGGCCCGCTGGAGGTCCTGCACCGCGGTCAGGTGCAGACCGCCCGGAGGCACGTGGACGAAGTTGAACACCAGCGAGCTGACCACCGCCACACCGACGCCGAGCCGGACGCCCCACACGATGGTCAACGCCACCACGCCGAGGATGTAGATGACGGCGGTCGGCGACCTTTGCGGTTCGGTGGCATGCAGCAGCCCGAGCAGGGCCGTCTCGGCCGTGATGACCACCGCCGCGACGATGACACCGACGAGGAGCGGCGGCGGTGTGTCCGGTAGCAACAGCGTCATGAGCCGGCGCCGAACACTGCTGGTCACCGTCATGCGGCCTCCCCCGGTCGGCGAGGGCGTGATTGCGGGACTGGGCCGCGTCCGCACCGGTCCAGCATGCACACGTCCGACCGTTCGCCTTCCTGACGACCGTCAACACCACCCGATGCGGGTGACATCTCACCCGCGGCACGTGGGGTACGGCCGCGTCCGCTCCTGCCCGCGATCCGGACCTGGTCACGGTTCGCCGAGCGGGAAGTCGGCCTGCAGGCGGGTGCCCCGGCCGGCGGGGCTCTCGACGGTCAGCGTGCCGCCCAGCGCCTCGACCCGGTCGATCAGCCCGATGAGACCGGTGCCTCCCTTCGGGTCCGCGCCGCCGGCCCCGTCGTCGTTCACCGTCACGTGCAGGTAGCCACCTTGCGCGCAAACGACGACGTGGACGACCGTCGCCCTGGCGTACTTGACGGCGTTCGTCAGCGCCTCCGCCACCACGTAGTACGCCCCGACCTCGATCGGCTCCGGCTGCCGGCCCTCCACCTCCATCTCGAGGTCCACGGGGACGGCGCAGCGGCGGGCCAGCCCCTTGAGCGCCGGTCGCAGGCCGCCTTGCACGAGGATCGCCGGGTGTACGCCGCGGGAGAGCTCCCGCACGTCGTCGACGGCGCCGTTCAGCCCGTCCACGACGGCGGACAGGTCCTGACGCAGTTCCGCCAGCTCCGGCGGCACCGTCGTCTCGACCCGGCGCACCTCCAGGCCCAGCGAGAGGAGCCGCTGCTGCACGCCGTCGTGCAGGTCGCGTTCGAGCCGCCGGCGGGTCTCGTCGGCGGCGAGCACGAGCCGGGTCCGCGACGCGACGAGGTTGGCGCTCTCCACCAGCACCACCCCCTGCCGGATGATCAGCAGCACGATGACCATGGTCTCGGCGACGATCTCGGTGCCGTCCATCTCGACGCCCCGGGCGAGCTGCACGATCACCAGCACGCCCGTGCCGACGACCGGCACGTACGGCAGCATCATGTGGCCCCAGCGGGCCCGCGGGCGCACCGGCCAGTGCGGCATCTCCCGGACGGGCGTCAGCGCGGCGACCGCGATGAGCGCGTGCCCGGCGACGAACCCGGAGTTGGCCAGGGGCGACATGTTGCCCACGCCCCTGGTCACCGCATACGCGAACACGCTGTCCGACAACGACAGCGCGAACAGCCCGGCGGCGAGGACGACCAGCTGCGCCCGGTTCGGCGCGGCCGCCGTCGTCGCGACCAGCAGGACGATCATGATGGTCAGCAGCAGGTCGGTGACCGGGTAGGCGATCGCGACCGAGTACTCGAGCGTGGTGGCCGCACCGGCCCGCACCACCGCCCCGAGCGTGGTGGACCAGGTGAGCACAAACAGCGCACCCACGACGATGAGCCCGTCGAGCACCACCACCAGGCTCCCCCGGCGGCGCCACGCGGCGCCCTGCGCTGGCCGCTCGGCGGCCAGCGTGTAGACCGCCAGGAGCGCGAACACCGGCAGCGTGAGATACCCGGCGTCCGCGAGCGACGGGCTCGGCAGCACCTCGCCGTTGACCAGCCGGTACCAGGACCAGAAGAACTGCCCGATCATCCAGCCGCACGTCGCGGCGCCCATCCACACCCGCCACCACCGCTGACCGCCGGTGTGCCGGCGGGCGGTGAGCCAGCAGACGAGGGTCGCCGCGAGCGCCGCGGAGAGCTGCCCCGCGTCGTCGACGAACCGCGACCACCGCGGGGACAGCAGCCCCGAACTCCCCAGGCCGACGACGGCAGCCACCGACACAGCGGCGACGAGGAGCGAGGTCGACCAGGGTCTGCGCAACAAGGGGATGATCCTGACCAGAGGCGATCAGAACGACATTCGCTTTACGCTACCGCCCCCGCCCGACCGTCCGCCGCGCCTCGACCCGGCCCGCGCGCCGCACCCGTCCGGGCGACCCCTGCCGCCACCCCGGATTTCACCCGTGCCGCCGGACGGTGGACCGGCGCACGACGCGTCGGCCGGCACCCGCAGCGCCGTGAGCGACTGCCCAACCCCTAGAGCTTCCTAGGACAATAGATGGAACGGCATCGCACCCGCCGTCCGCGCGCCCCGCCGCACCCGGGCCGGTCATCCGGCGCGGGCGAGGCCGGCGCCCGGCGCGCGGCGGCACGGTTTCTGCATGCGGGATCTCGAGGACATGGGTCCGGTCGACTACCTGGTGGTGGAGTTCCCCGACGGCCGGGTGACCGGCGAAGGGCTGCCGCTGCTCGTCGACCTCGTCGAACGCGGCATCATCAGGATTCTCGATCTCGTCTTCGTCAGGAAGCGCGGCGACGGCACGGTCGAAGGGCTGGAACTGACCGACGTCGACCACGACGGCAAGCTGGACCTGCTGATGTTCGAGGGCGTCACGACCGGGCTGGTCGACGCCGAGGACCTCGCCGACGCCGCCGACGTCCTCAACCAGGGCAGCGTGGCGGCCATCCTCGTGTACGAGAACCGGTGGGCCGCACCACTGGCCACAACGCTGCGCCGGGGCGGTGGCCAGCTCGTCGCCGGCGGACGGATCCCGGTGCAGGCACTGCTCGCGGCCGTCGAGCGCGTCGACACCGAAGTCAGCCGATAGCTCAGCCGACAGTTCAGCCGATAGGAGGCCGACCATGCCAGGACTGCTTCGCGGCATCGCCCGCACCACCGTGGTCGCCGGCACCGCGACCGCCGTGTCCAACCGGGTCTCCCGGCACCAGGCCGGCCGGTGGGCGGCGCAGGACCAGCAACAGGCCGCCTACGCTTCCGGGGACGACACGTCCGACCGGCTCGCGCAGCTCCAGCAGCTCGGTGCGCTCAAGGCGCAGGGCGTGCTGACCGAGGCCGAGTTCGAGCAGCAGAAGGCCCGGATCCTCAGCACCTGACCACACCTCTTCAGCCCGTCGGATCGGGCAGCGTCGCGGCGGTCTCGAGGAGCAGGGCGTGCACGAACGCCTGGGGCAGGTTGCCGCGCAGCTGCCGCTGCCGGACGTCGTACTCCTCCGCATAGAGGCCCGGCGGGCCGCAGGCCGCGCGGTTGCGTTCGAACCAGCGGGCGGCGGCGACCGGGTTGCCGGCCTGCTGCTCGGCCAGGGCCATGCCGTAGCCGCACAGCAGGAACGCGCCCTCCGCACCGCCGAGCGGCGCGTCGTCGGCCCGGAACCGGTACACGTAACCGTCTTCGGTGAGCTCGGCCCGCACGGCGGCGAGCGTGGCGGCGGTGCGGGGATCGCCGGGCGGCACGGCGCCACGGATCCCGGGGAACAGCAGGGCGGCGTCGACGCGCGGGTCGTCCGGTGCGCGCTGCCACCGGCCGGTCGGGTGCAGGCAGGTGGCCTGCGTGTCGGCCAGGATGGACCCGGCCAGGTCGCGCCAGCGCGCGGCCGTGGGTCCGGTGACCGCGCCGGCCGCGCGCAGGAGCCCGGCGACGCAGGTGAGCCGGGAATGGGTCCAGGGCCGCGGATGCAGCTCCCAGATGCCGGCGTCCGGATCGCGCCACCGCCGGGCGATGGTGTCGGCGGCCAGGTGCAGGGCCCGGCGGCCGTCGGCGTCGAGCCGGTCCCGGCGGGCCGCCACGGTCAGCAGGAGCAGCGCCTCGCCGAACGCGTCGAGCTGGAACTGCCCGTTGACCCAGTTGCCGGTGCGCACCGGCGCCCCCGGATAGCCGGGCAGGAAGGCGAGGTCCCGTTCGTCCGGCACCGGCCGGCCCGACCCCGCCACGTAGGCGGGCGCCAGTGCCGGCCCGTCGGTCAGCAGATGCTGCGAGACGAAGCGCACGGCCGCGTCGAGCAGCCCGTCGGCGCCCGCCGCGGCGGCGGCATGCCCGGCGTAGGACTGGTCGCGGATCCAGGCGTAGCGGTAGTCGTAGTTGCGGCCGGCCTCGGCCCGCTCCGGCAGCGAGGTCGTGGCGGCGGCGACCATGCCGCCCTCCGGGGTGGTCAGCCCGTGCAGGACCGCGCAGGCGTGCCGGGCGTCCCGGCCGGAGAAGCCGTCCA
This sequence comes from Dactylosporangium sp. NPDC006015, assembly GCF_040614215.1. NCBI lineage: Bacteria > Bacillati > Actinomycetota > Actinomycetes > Micromonosporales > Micromonosporaceae > Dactylosporangium > Dactylosporangium sp. NPDC006015. Next base: position 66,879 of record NZ_JBEXUD010000035.1, on the reverse strand, counting down.
CCGGGGTGGGCACGGCCGCCTGCCACGCCGCCGCCGTGGCGGGCCACAGCTCGTCCGCCTCGGGCGCCGGCCCGGTGAACGGCCGGGTCGACAGCTGCAGCATGAGATCGTGGCGGCCGCCGGGCGGCAGGCGCAGCTCGCCGTGCAGGACGCCGGAGGCGTCGGGCCGTGCCTGCGGGGCGCCGTGCCAGCGCACGTACAGGTCGCCGGCGCGCCCGGCCCACCCGTGCTCGTCGCGGGTGAGGTCGCGCAACGGCTGCCGGCCGAACCCGGCGCACACGTCCAGCAGCAGCCGCACCACCGCGTCGCCGCGGATCGCCGCCACCCGCCGCAGCAGGGTCAGGGTGTGCGGCGCGCCGGGCAGGGCGAGGGCCTCGCGGCTGTGGATGATCGCGTCGGTGGTGATCCAGCGGCTGGTCCAGATCAGGGTGCCCGGCTCGTAGAACCCGCCCCACACGAACCGGTCGTCGGCCGGGGCGACCGCATAGACGCCCGGGCCGCCGAGGAGGCTGGTGAAGACGGCGTCCGACTCCCAGGCCGGCGCGCACAGCCAGGCCACGTCGCCGCGCGGGCCGATGAGCGCGCCGCGGCGGCCGTCGGCCAGCAGGGCGTACTGCCGCAGCACCTGCGGTGCGGAGACGCCGTCGGCGCGGCGTGGCGGCGCACCGTGAACGGCGGTCATGTCATGCCTCCTTGCCGGAGGGGTCCGGGCTGCCGTGGTCACGGCCGGCGAGCTCGCCGTGCACGGCGTCGAACACCGGACGGACGGAACGGATGCGCGGCAGGCTCCTGAAGTTGTGCCGCGGCGGCGGGCAGGTGGTGGCCCACTCGAGGGAGTTGGTGTAGCCCCACGGGTCGTTGCCCTCGACGCGGCGGCCGAACCGGTAGGAGGACCACAGGTTGTACAGCAGCGGCAGCATCGACAGCCCCAGGATGAGCGCGCCGATGCTGGAGATGGTGTTGTAGACCGTGAAGCCGTCGGTGGGCAGGTAGTCGGCGTAACGGCGGGGCATGCCGCGGGTGCCGAGCCAGTGCTGGACCAGGAACGTGGTGTGGAACCCGACGAACGTCAGCCAGAAGTGCGCCTTGCCGAGGCGCTCGCCGAGCATCCGGCCGGTGATCTTGGGGAACCAGAAGTAGACGCCGGCGAACGCGGCGAAGACGATCGTGCCGAACAGCACGTAGTGCATGTGGGCGACGACGAAGTACGTGTCGGAGACGTGGAAGTCCATCGGCGGCGAGGCGAGCAGCACCCCGGAGAGGCCGCCGAAGAGGAACGTCACCAGGAAGCCCAGCGACCACAGCATCGGCGTCTGGAACGTCAGCTGGCCGTGCCACATGCTGCCGATCCAGTTGAAGAACTTCACGCCGGTGGGCACGGCGATCAGGTACGACACGAACGAGAAGAACGGCAGCAGCACCTGCCCGGTGACGAACATGTGGTGCGCCCACACGCTCATGGACAGCACGGCGATCGCGATGGTGGCGCCGACGAGACCCTTGTAACCGAAGACCGGCCGGCGGGAGAAGACCGGCAGGATCTCGGTGATGATGCCGAAGAACGGCAGGGCGACGATGTACACCTCCGGATGGCCGAAGAACCAGAAGAGGTGCTGCCACAGCATCGCCCCGCCGTGCGCGGGGTCGTAGACGTGCGCGCCGAACTTGCGGTCCGCCTCGAGCGCGAGCAGGGCCGCGGTGAGCACGGGGAACGCCATGAGCACCATCAGCGCGGTGATGAAGATGTTCCACGTCAGGATCGGCATCCGGAACATCGTCATCCCGGGCGCCCGCAGCGTGATGACGGTCGTGATCATGTTGACCGCGCCGATCACCGTGCCGACGCCGGCCACCACCAGGCCCATCGTCCACAGGTCGCCGCCCACGCCGGGCGAGTGCACGTGGCTGTTGAGCGGCGAATAGGCGAACCAGCCGAAGTCCGCGGCCCCGCCCGGGGTGGCGAACCCGGCGACGGTGACGATGCCGCCGGTCAGGTACAGCCAGTACGCGAGGGCGTTGAGCCGCGGGAACGCGACGTCGGCGGCGCCGATCTGCAGCGGGACCAGGTAGTTGCCGAACCCGAACAGCAGCGGGGTGGCGAACAGCAGCAGCATGATCGTGCCGTGCATGGTGAAGAGCTGGTTGTACTGCTCCGGCGACAGCAGCTGCAGGCCGGGCCGGGCCAGCTCGGCCCGCATCAGCAGCGCCAGCACCCCGCCGATCACGAAGAAGCCGAACGACGTCACGAGGTACATGACCCCGATCTGCTTCGCGTCGGTGGTCGCCAGCGCCTGCACGACCCGCGACCCGGGCACGGTGCGGCGCAGCGGCCCGGGCAGCCTCGGGGTGTGCACCGGGTCGATCGGCAGCACCGAACGGTCACTCATCGGCGGACCTCTCCAGCTCCCGCTGGGCGGGCCTCTCCAGCTCCCGCTGGGCGGCCCCGACGCGTTGCATGCGCTTCGGCACCACCCAGCCGGCGTACGGCAGCGGCAGCTGGTCGGCGGCGGCGAGCGGCTGCTCGATCTCGCGGTACTCCCCGTCCGGGGTGCGGATGACCACACCGGTCTCCATCCCGTGGGCGAGCCGCTTGCGGTCCTGCTGCTGGAACCCCAGGCAGAGCCGGCGGGTGACCGCGAAGGCGAGCGCCGGCAGCAGCAGGGCGCCGATGCGCCCGGCCCAGACCAGCGCGTTGAGGCTGAGCTGGAACTTGTCGGCGATGAGGTCGTTGGCGGCCGACACGGTCAGCACCAGGTAGAAGGTGCCGGCCATGGCGGCGACCGCGGTACGGGTCGGCGCGTCACGGGGACGCTGCAGCAGGTTGTGGTACTCCTCGCCGCGGTGCCGCCACGCGTGGCCGAGCGGGTAGCCGATGGCGAGCATGGTCAGGACCCCGGGCAGCACGACGCCGGGCCAGAAGACCGGCGACAGGGTGTAGCCGAAGGCCCGCACCTCCCACGGCGGCATGAGCCGCAGCGCGCCGTCGAGGAACATGACGTACCAGTCGGGCTGGCTCGCCGAGGACACCACGGCGGCCTCGTACGGGCCGAACAGCCACACCGGGTTGATCTGCACCAGCCCGCCGAGCGCCGCGACGGCGGCGAAGACGATGAGCGCCAGCCCGGTGGAGCGACCGGCGAACCCGGGCACCATCCGCTCGCCGACGACGTTCGCGCCGGTGTGCCGCACCCGCGGCCACTGCGTGTGCTTCTGCTTGACGATCAGGCCCAGGTGCACGCTGATGAGCGCGACGAGCGCCCCGGGGACCAGCAGGACGTGGACGATGTACAGGCGGCCGACGATGACCTCGCCGGGGAACTCGCCGCCGAACAGCGAGGTGGACGCCCAGGTGCCGATGACCGGCAGCGACTCCACGATCGAGGCGGCGATGCGCAGGCCCGTGCCGGACAGGCCGTCGTCGGGCAGCGAGTAGCCGGCGAAGCCCTCGACGAAACCGAGCCAGAACATGATGATGCCGATGACCCAGTTCGCCTCGCGCGGCTTGCGGAAGGCGCCGGTCAGGAAGATCCGGGCCATGTGCACGACGATCGCCGCCATGAACAGGTTCGCCGACCAGTGGTGCATCTGCCGCAGCAGCAGCCCGCCGCGGATGTCGAAGGTGATGCGCAGCGTCGAGTCGTAGGCGGCGGACATCGGCATCCCGCGCAGCGGCACGTAGGAGCCGTCGTAGGTGACCTGCCGCATCGACGGGTCGAAGAACAGCGCCAGCATGACCCCGGTCAGCACCAGCATCACGAACGAGTACAGCGCCAGCTCGCCGAGCATGAACGACCAGTGGTCCGGGAAGACCTTGTGCACCGCCCGGCGCAGCGGCGTGGCCGCCTGGAACCGCTCGTCCACCGCCCGGGCCGCGCGGGTGGCCTTGGGCGGCTGGCGCGGCCGGCGCGGCCGGCGGCTCACCGCGACTCCGGGGCGCCGGCGTAGAACTCCAGCACCAGACCGGTCGTGGCCAGCAGCGCGCCGATCGTGGCGGCGCCGGCCAGCCACCACTGGCTCAGCGCGATGCCGACCGCCGCGCTGGCCACCGCGACGGCGATGCCGAACGGCCAGAACCCGGGCGGCGCGAAGAAGCCGACCGGGCCGGCACCGTCGGCGATCTCGGCGTCGGGCCGGTCCTCCGGGCGCGGCGGGATGCGCCGGGCGACCAGCCAGAAGTAGCTGCCGCAGATCAGGCTCAGCACGCCGGACAGGCCCAGCGCGATGCCGCCGGTCAGCTCCGGGTGGGCGGCGCCGCTGCCGGTCCACCACAGGTAGACGACCGACGCGGTCAGCAGGAACCCGGCGATCACCCCGAACACCTTGAACTCAGTGCGCACCCACGACTCCTCCGCGCAGCGCCGTCACCCAGGACCGCCCGTACCGGCGAGCGCGGCGCAGCTGCCGCCACACCGCGACCACCTCGTCGGCGACGAGCAGGGCGACGCTCACCGAGATGCCCGCCGTGACCAGGCACAGCGTGCAGAACGCGCCGACCACGAAGGCCTGCATCGCCACCAGGAACAGCGCGGCCACCGCCATGCCGCCGGCGACCAGCCCGAGCAGCACCACCAGCCACGGCCGCCGCCACCACCGGGTCGTGCCGCCCGACAGCTCGAGCACGAACTCGGCCGCGAACGCCGCGGCGCCGAGCGCGGCGTCGTGCACCGGCAGCGCCCGGGAGAAGCCGGACTCCAGCACGCGGATGCTGCCGTCGCCGAACCAGGGCTCCCACACCGCCGGCACCAGGCCGTACTGGAAGAACGCCAGCCGCAGCGAGACCAGCATCCCGGCGCAGGCGAGCACGGCCACGGCCGCGCGTCGCGGCCACGCCGACGGCCCGTCGACCGCGCGCCGCCACCACCACGGCGTCGACGCGCGGCGGTGGAGCAGGCCGGCGTTCGCGCCGGGAGTCATGCGGTGCCTCCTTCCGCTGTCGTTTGTGTGTCAGGCCCGTCTTGTGTCTTTGGGTGTCAGGCCCGTCTCGTGTCTTTGGGTGTCAGGCCCGTCTCGTGTCTTTGGGTGTCAGGCCCGTCTCGTGTCTTTGCGTGTCGGGTCCGTCTCGTGTCTTTGCGTGTCGGGTCCGTCTCGTGTCTTTGCGTGTCGGGTCCGTCTTGTGTCAGGCCCGGCGGCGGGCCAGCCAGACGGCGGCGCCGGCGGTCGCCGCCGCGCCGCACGCCGCGGCGAGAAGGCCGTGGTGCTGCGACGCCCAGAGCTGCGGGCTGCGCGCATGCGCGACCTGGTCGAACGAGCCGTGGGCGCCCTGGTCGGTGCCGGGCGCCGCGTCGGCGGGCTGCCACAGGTTCGGCCGCAGCCTGGCCGCGCGCTCGCCGGTCTGCTGCGAGTCGTAGCCGGTGCGGGCCAGATAGCGGTCCAGCAGCCCCGGCGCGACCTTGTTGCCCAGCAGCGTGCCGACGGTCGACCCGCCGACCCAGTACTCGCGGCGCTGCGGATGGTCGGCGGCGTACAGCACGGCGCGGGCGGCGATCTCCGGCTGGTAGATCGGCGGGACCGGCTTCGGGTGGCGGCGAAGGCGCGACAGCACCCAGTCGAACTGCGGCGTGTTGACCGCCGGCAGCTGCACCATCGTGACGCGGACGCGGCTGCGGTCGTGCAGCAGCTCGCAGCGGACGGACTCGGTGAAGCCTTGAATGGCGTGCTTGGCGCCGCAGTACACACTCTGCAGCGGGATGCCGCGGTACGCCAGCGCCGACCCGACCTGCACCACGGCGCCCCGGTCGCGGGGCAGCATCTGCCGCAACGCGGCGCGGGTACCGTTGACGTACCCCAGGTAGGCGACCTCGGTCGCGCGCTGGAACTCGTCCGCGGCGACGTCGACGAAGGGCGCGAAGACCGACGAGAACGCCACGTTGACCCACACGTCGATCTCGCCGAGCTCGTCCTCGACCCGGTCCGCGGCCGCCTGCACCGCGTCGTTGTCGGCGACGTCGACCTCGATCGGCAGGGCGCGGCCACCGGCGGCACGGACGTCCTGCTCGGCGCCGGCCAGCCCGTCCTCGCCGCGTGCCAGCAGCGCGACCGCGTCACCGCGCGCCGCGAACGCCCGGACGGACGCCCGGCCGACTCCCCCGCTCGCCCCGGTCACCACGATCACGCGCTGACCGTCCCGTGTCGCCATCCCCACCGTCCTCCTTCCCGCCCGCCACCTGCCGTCCAGGCAGGTGCAGCCAGGCCCCCGCTACCCATGCGGACCTCGGCTAACCTGCAATCGCCGACCCGATCGACATTTCGCGCCGACCCACCCCGCCGCGCCGCGCCGCCCGTGGTCCGGCAGGTTCAGGCGGCCTCGACGCCGATCCGGGCGCGCAGTTCGTCGGCCTCCAGATCCGCGGTGTAGACCTCCGTCCCGGGCTGGTACTTGCGACCGCCCTCGACGAGCGGCCCGGCGTCGACCGGTTCGAAGCCGATCTCTTCGACGAGGTCGAGGACCCGCCACTTGGCGTCCGGGTCGTCGCCGGAGACCGGAATGCCGTACCGGAAGTTCGACCCGGCCGAGTGGCCGTAGTCGCGCAGGTGGTCCCAGCGCATCGCGTTGAACGCCTTGACCACGTGCGCCCCGGCGAGGTGCCGCTGCATCAGCTCGCTGCTGGTCACGTCGCCGCGCTCCAGCTCCGCGTCGTGCCCGTCCCGCTCAGGGACGTAGTTGGTCGCGTCGACCACCGTCCTGCCGGCCAGCGCATCGGCGGGCAGGTCCTCGAACTGGCAGAACGGCACGGCGACGATCACGACGTCGCCGTAGCGGGCCGCCTCCTCGACGGTGACGGCGTGTGCGTGACGGCCGAGCTGATGCTCGAGGTCGCGCAGGGTGTCCGGCCCCTGGGAGTTCGCGATGGCGACGTCATTGCCGGCCGTGACGTACAGGTGAGCCAGCGTGGAGCCAACCTTGCCGGCGCCGATCACACCGATCTTCATACCTGCCGCCTACCCGCTGCCGGCCCGTTCACGCGACAGACCGTCACGGGAGGTCGGACCGCCCGCAGGTGTCGGTCCGCCTGATGGCACATCGCACTGGCGCGGATTGCACTCTCGCCGCTGCCGACCGGCCGGCGCTCTCACGGCGGATCACACCCACCCCGGCGACGCCCGACGCACGATCGTCCCCGGATTCCCCCGACGGAAGGTCAGCGGCGTCCGGCGGCAACGATCCCATCGATGCGAACTGCCGACCCGATCGACCTGGAACGCAGGGCCCTGCTGCTGCCCGCGCGGACGGGTCCTACTGCTGCCCGCGCGGACGGCCAGTCAAACCGATGCCGCCGCCTCGCCAGACGCCCGTCAACCAGCCCCGGAGCCGGGACGGCCGACCCGTCCACCGACGTCGCCGCCGGGGCGGGCGGCCCGTCCACCCACGTCGCCGCCGGGGCGGGCGGGCCCGTCAGCCGGTGTCGTCGCCGGGACGGATCAGGCCGCTCTCGTAGGCGAACGCGATCGCCTGGGGACGGTCGCGCAGGCCGAGCTTGTCCAGCGCCCGGCCGAGGTGCGTCTTCACGGTCGTCTCGCCGAGGAACAGCCGCGCGGCGATCTCGGCGTTGGACAGCCCCCGGCCGACCAGCGCGAGCACCTCCGCCTCGCGCCCCGTGAGCCGGTCCAGGGCCGGCGCGCGAACCGGCGCCTGCGGTGCGCGCGCGTAGCCGCCGATCACCCGGGGCACCACCGCCGGATCGATCAGCCCGCGCCCGGCGGCGACCTCCCGCAGCGCGTCGAGCAGCTGCTCGGGCGGCGACACCTTGAGCAGGAACCCCGCGACGCCCGCACGCAGCGCACCGTCCAGCAGCACCTCCTCGTCGAACGTGGTCAGCACGAGCACCTTGACCCCGGGGTGCGCCTCGGCGATCGCCCTTGCCGCCCCGATGCCGTCGAGCCCCGGCATGCGGGCGTCCATGAGGACCACGTCGGGGCTGAGCGCGGCGACGGCCTGGACCGCCTCGTGACCGTCCGCGGCCTCCCCGACGACCTCGAGGTCGGGCTCGTCGGAGATGAGCATGCGCAGGCCCGCCCGCACGATCGCCTCGTCGTCCGCCAGCAGCACCCGGATCATCGTGTCTCCTCGCCGAGCGGAAACCGCGCGTACACCTCGAAACCACCATCGGCGCGGGGACCGGTCCGCAGCTCACCGTCGAACATCGCGACCCGCTCCCGCATGCCGACCAGCCCGTGCCCGCCGCCCGGGGACGGGCCCGGTGCGGCGCCGCCCCGCCCGTCGTCGGCGACGCGGAGGCTGACGGCCGCCGGCTCGTACGTCACGACCACCGTGGCGGACCCGGCCTCGGCATGCCGCAGCGTGTTGGTGAGCGCCTCCTGCGTGACGCGATAGGCGGAGACGTCCAGCGCCACCGGCAGCTGCACCGGCTCCCCCTCGACCCGCAGCGTGACGTCCAGCCCCGCGGAACGGAGATGACCGACCAGGTCGTCGAGCCGGCGCAGCGACGGTGGCGGGGCGAGGCCGTCGCTGTCGTCGGGGCGCAGCAGCCCGACCACCCGCCGCAGCTCCGTCACCGAACGCCGGCCGAGCTGCTCGACCTGGACCAGCACGTCGCGCTCGGCGGGACGGTCGCCCAGCCGGCGGCGCACCACGCCGACCTGCATCGTCATGACGCTGACCGTGTGCGCCACCGCGTCGTGCAGCTCGCGGGAGATGCGTGCCCGCTCCTCGTCGACGGCCGCACGGGCCCGGTTCTCGCGCTCCGCGTCGAGCTGGGCGGCCAGCATCGCGAGCTGCCGGGAGCGCGCCTGCTCGCGGCGCAGCAACGTCCCGAGCCCCCAGGCGGCGCCGATCAGCGTGCCGAAGAACACGAACTCCCACGCGCCCTCGCCGCTCCAGACGAGCAGGGCGGCCGGCACCACCGCGGCGGCGACCGACGCGACGAGCGCCCGCCGCGGCGGGCTCCGGAACGTGGCATGGACGACGAGCACCAGCTCCGCGATGAGCTGGGCGCCGCCGACCCCCGGTCCCCCGATCAGGATCGCGTAGGGGAACGACAGCATCGCCACGGTCATCGCGGCGACCGGGAACCACGCGGCGAGCGGGAAGCACAGCGCCAGGACCACGACCGTCGCGACCGCGGCCAGGCGGGTGTCCGTGGCCCGCGGGTCGCTATAGGCCTCGACGAGCGCGAGGGCGGCGAACAGCACGCCGGCGACCCCGCCGACGACCAGCCACTGCCGCTGACTCCGTGGAACGCGCACCGGGGCCTCCTCTCGCCCCCGACGGTATCGAGCGCGCGGCCACGGCGGCATCAGATCCAGGGACGACATCGCCGGCCCGGGGGTCCTCCCCGGGGAGGACCCCGGGGCCCGCCGGTCGCCCCGAGGTCGCAGCCGGAGCGGCCCTGCACGCCGATCCGCCGGGCGTCGCACCGCCATAGCGTTTGCATCACGCCGAACACCGGCGCTTGCAACCCCGAGAGGATTCAGTGCGATGTCCGATAACGTCACCACCACCACCACCACCACCACCAGCACCAGCACCACGCCGGCCCCGCTGCGCCGGCTTGCCGGCGGCGCCCTCGTCCTGGCCCCGTTCCTCATGTTCGGCGGCATGCTCACCTCGCCGCCGCAGGCCGACGACTCCTCCGCGGCGTACCTCAGCTCCCTCGCCGACGACTACGGCCTGTCCGTCCTGTCGGCGAACCTCCTCCACTACGCCTGGGTGCTCATCGCGCTCGGCGTGCCGGCGACGCTGACCCTGCTGCGCGGCCGACGCGGCCGGACCCTCACCGCCGTCGGGGTCGCCCTGACGACGTTCGGCGCGATCCAGATGTCGGGCATGCTGCTGTCGGACTGGTTCACCGGCGCGATGCCCGGCGCCGTCCCGCTCGCCGACGCGGTCAAGGTCTTCGACACCGTGGCCGCCGACCCCTCGATGGTCCTGTGGCGCCTCACCGGCGTCGTCGGCGGCGTGGTCATGCTGCCGCTGCTCCTGGCCGGCCTGGCCCGCGCCGGCGTGGTCGGCTGGTGGACCGTGCCGGTGATCCTCGTGCCGTTCATCGCCGCCGCCATGCTCCCCGCCGTCGTCGGCGCCGTGGTCGCCCTGGCCTGCTACGCGCCGCTCATGCTCCTCGGCGCCCGCCTGGTGCGCCGCACGTCCCCCGACGTCGTCCAGGCCGAGGCCCTCGCGACGGCCTGACCCCATGCCCACCACGCAGCAGTGGACGGCGAAATCGCCGTCCACCGCCAGCCGGTCTGCGGTAGGAAGGCGATGTGAACCAGGACGAGCCGGTGGACCCCCACCTCGTGGCGGAGACATGGAGCAGGCGCTGGCCTGAGTGCCGGCCGATCGCGCACGAGTTGACGTTCGCGTACAACAACCGGTGGGTCAGGTTCCACAGCCTCCCCGGGTCGAAGCGGTACCCCGACACCGAGTCTGAATACGCCGTCGTGCTCCACCGGCACAACACCGTGCTGGACGAGCTCGACATCCGAGGTCCGCTCCTTGTCATCACCGCCGACTGGACCGACGCCGCCGGCACGTCCTTCGACCTCCGCCAGACCCGGGCCCGGCTGGCCGCCGACGGCGTCCACTGGCAAACGGTCCTCGAAGACCCCGAACACCCGGCTTACACCCAGCTGCACATCAGCACACGGCCATGGAAGACCGGCATCGTCGACGACATCCTGCGCGCTGTCGCGGACGACGAGCTCGGCGGAGTGATCCTCGCCCCGGCCGACCTCCGCTGGCTGTATCACCCGTACGACGGCGGCGCCGACGTCATCCTGCCGACACCGGCGGAACGCGACACACTCGAAGAACGTCACCGGACCTGGCTGTCGGCGGATCCGTCCGGTCTATGAGCGACCACCACCCGGCCGGAGCCGCCACACCCCCACCCAGAGCCCGGCCGCGACGAGCGCTGTGACGATCGGAAGCGGGCCGGGGCTGGGGCCGCCGGTCTCGCGCACCTTGGTGCACGGGTCCGACGCCGAGTAGTGCAGCCGGGAGGTCCCGCCGGCGTGCACGTCGCGTGGCTTCGGGTTGGAGCCGGAGTCCACCTGGGTCGAGCAGACCCGCCCGGCCGCGTCGAACCGGACGTCGTAGACCCGGCGGCCGGAGGAGATGTTCCGGACGCCGACCACCTCGGCGTCGACCACGCCTCCCCGCGCCTCGTCGATGGAGAGCCACCCGTCGAGAAGGCTGACGAACGTGAGGACGACGGCACTGACCAGGAGCCAGGCGCGCCGCCGGCGCCGGTCCCGGCGGTTCGGGATGTACATGCCGCCTCCTCCGACCGTGGAGCGTGGACCGTTCCGGACATTGTCCGGTTCCGGCCAGGTGATCCACACGCCGGATCGCTCAACGGCTACAGCCAGCCGCGTTTCGCCGCGGCGGCGCCGGCCTGGAAGCGGCTGTCCGCGCCGAGCACCTTGAGGATCGCGCCGACGTGGCGGCGTACGGTCCGGACGGCGGTGCCGGTGCGGTGGGCGATGGCCTCGTCGGTGAGGCCGGCGGCCAGCAGGCGGAGCACCCTGCGCTGGGCGCCGGTGAGCCCGGCGTCGTCCGCCCCGCCGCCGACCACCGTGCTTCCGGGGTCGTGCCACAGCAGGTCGAACCACTCGGCGAGCAGTTCGAGCAGGGGCCCCGAGTGGATGTGCAGCGCGCCGGCCATGCCGGTCGCGTCGATGGTCACCAGGGCGACCGTGTCGTCGACGTGCATCATCTTCACCGGCATGTGTTTGCGTACCTTGGCCTGCTCGCCGGCCAGCACGGACTGCTCGACGCTGTACGCGCCCCAGGGGTCCGACACGTGGATCGCGTCGTAGATCATGCGGAACTCGACCCCCGCGGCGACGGCGTCCGCCGGTGGGAGCAGGACCCCGTGCGTGGGGGCGCCGTCGACGAACTGGCCGTTCAGCGTCGCGCGGAGCAGGCGTTTCGGTGACCGGTACAGCCCCGACGCGAGCCGCGCGACCTCGGGGTAGTCGCGGATGACGCGGACGTTGTCGTCGTCGATCGGGCTGTCGGCCAGACCGGCCGTCGGCGACATCATGCCGGCGAACTGCTCCCAGGCCGTGCCCAGCTGCCGCTGCATCACCGCCAGCTTGCGATGCTGGCGGTCGAGCAGCCGGCGCAGCGCGATGGAGGGATGCACCGCACGGGCGAACCGGCCGTCGCCGCTGCCGGTGATGTTGATGACCCCGGCGTCCAGCAGCTCCCGCCCCGGGCCCTCGTCGAGGTCCAGCATGCCCGGCCGGTGACCGACGGGCAGCTGGGACGCCGCCAGGAGCCGGCCGAAGGCCGCGGCCGCCTCGTCGCTGACCATCCCGGACAGGAGCCCGGACCAGCCGTCGCCGGGTCCGGGATCGGTGCTGGAAACCGCACGCGCCGCCGGCCGCTCCTGGTCGGTACCGGAGATCCCGGCGAGGAACGGTGGAAGGCGCAGCACGGCGTCGCCGACGTCCAGCCCGGCGACGACCGAGCGCCATTGCCGGTGGTAGGCGGCCGCCGCGGCGTGGTCACCGGAGGCCGCCGAGACCCGTTCGAGGCGGGCCGCCGCGCGGGCGATCTGCGGCGCCGCGCCGATGCGACGCCAGATGTCCAGCGCCTGGCGCAGCGGGCCGGCCGCCTCCGCCCAGCGTCCCTCGGCGGCGGCCAGGTCACCCGTGGCACGCAACGTCTCGGCGAGGCCGTCGGGGCGCCCGGCCTGCTGGTGGCCGGCCAGCGCCCGGCCCAGCCTGGCCGCGGCCCCGGTCCACCGCCCCTGCCGGAGGTCCGCGTCGGCGAGTGCCTGCTCGAGGTACGCCGTGCCCAGGTCGTCGCCCATCTCCTGGCTGGTCCGCAGCGCCGCGGCCAGCACCGGCTCCGCGTCGGCGGGCCGTCCGGCGTCGATGAGCGCCAAGCCGAGGTGGTACCGGACGAGGGCGAGCTGCAGCGACCGGTCCGCCACGCCGTCGACGGCGAGCGCCTCCTCCAGCAGCGCCACGGCGGTGACGGCGTCGCCCGCCTCCCAGTTCGCGAAGCCCAGACCGTCCAGGGCGTCGCAGAGCGGCCAGCCGGGGACCGCCCGGGCGCGGGCCGCCGCCACCGCCTGCTCCAGCCAGTCGAACGCGTCGCCGAACCGCCCGAGGCGCACCGCGGCCATGCCGGCGTTGCGCAGCGACCGCACCTCGAGCTCCGGGTCACCGAGCCGGCGCGCCACGCTCAGCTGCTCGGCCGCGATGGCCGGCAGCTGGGAGTACTCGTCGCGGTGCAGGTGGGCGTCGTACAGGCCGCCGAGCAGGCGGGCGAGGAGCCGGTCCGATCCGAGCGAACGGACACACGCCGTCGCCTGCTGGAGCGTGTGTTCCCAGTCGTCGGCGTAGGACCGGTTGCCGAGGAACCCCGACAGGCTCAGCGCGAGCCCGCCGGCGATGCCGGGCAGACCTGACCGGCATGCCTGGTCGACCCCGGCGACCAGCCCGGCGCGCTCGGTCTCGAACCAGTCGAGCGGGCCGGCCCGCATGGCGCGGGCGCCGCTGCCGGGCGGCGGCGGGACCTCCAGGTCAGCTCCGCCCGCGTGGTGGCCGAGCAGCTCACCGGCCTCGGTGGCCAGCGCGAGCCAGCCGTTGAGCAGCCGTTCCAGCGCCTGGCTCCGCTCGGCCGGCGCCTCGTCGGACGTGCCGCGCTCGTGGGCGTACTCGGCGACCAGCTCGTTGAGCCGGTACCGCTCCTGCCCGGTCACGTCCCGGCCGAGCGGCTCCACCAGGTGGACGTCCGCGAGCTTGTCGAGCAGCGCGCGGGCCCGCTCGCCCGGCGCGTCGAGCAGCGCCTGTGCGACCCACTCCGGCCAGTCCGCCGTGCCGAGCAGGCCGGAGCGCACGAAGAGCTTCCGGGTGTCGGCCGGCAGCGCCTCGTAACTCAGCGCGATCGTCGCCCGGACGTCGAGGTCGCCGACCGCCAGCTCGTCCAGCCGGCCGCGCTCCGTCGCCAGGCGCCGCCGCAGCTCGTCGAGGCCGGCGTCGGGCCGCAGCGCCAGCCGTGCGGCCACGATGCGCACGGCCAGCGGAAGCCCGCCGCACAGGCGCACGATCTCCTTCGCGGCCTGCGGCTCGGCGGCGATCCGCGCGTCGCCGACACCGCCGGCGAGGAGCTGGATCGCGTCGGCGGTCCGCAGCGCCGGCACCAGGAAGCGGGCCGCGTTGAGCAGCGCTCCCAGCTGCCGCCGCGAGGTCACCACGGCGGCGCCCGCCCCGGGCAGCAACGGCCGCACCTGGGCCTCGTCCGCGGCGTCGTCGAGCACCACCAGCATCCGGCCGCGCGCGAACTGGCTTCGGTACAGCGCGACGCGCTCGTCGGGGTCCCTGGGCAGGTCGGTGCCGTCGACGCCCAGCGCCCGCAGGAACCGCTCCAGGACCCGGTACGGTTCCGCCGGCGTGTCCTGGCTGCCGCGGAGGTCGGCGTACAGCTGCCCGTCCGGGAACGCCCGCGCCAGCCGGTGACCGGCCGCCAGGGCCAGTCCGCTCTTGCCGACCCCGCCGGGCCCCACCAGCAGCACCACCGTGGAGGCCTCGGCGTCGTCGGAGAGTTGCCCGGCGATCTGGTCGAGCAGCGGGCCGCGACCCGTGAGCGCGGCCGCCCGGGGAAGCTGCCGCGGCACCGGTGGCCCGGCCGGCGCGGCCCCGCCCGTCTGGCGTCCCCACAGGATCTGCCGCTCCGTGTCGCGCAGCGACGGTCCCGGCTCCACGCCGATGTCGTCGACGAGACGCCGGTACGCGCGCCGGTAGACGGCGAGCGCGTCGGCGCGGCGGCCCACACCGGCCAGCGCCAGCATCTGCCCGCGGTAGAGCCGCTCGGCGTACGGGTTCTCGGCGACGAGCGGCTCGACCTCGCGCAGCACGGTGTCGTAGTCCTCGAGCGCCAGCGCGGCGTCCAGCTTCGCCTCGGCCGCGGCGAGCCGCTCCCGGTCCAGCGCCTCGCGGACCTCGCCGGAGGACGCGTCGGCGAGGTCCGCGAGGGCCGGGCCCCGCCACAGCGACAGCGCCTGGTCCAGCGCCGCCACGACGGTGGCGTGGTCGCCCGCCGCGGCCGCGGCACGGGCCCGCTCGGTGAGGCCACGGAACTCCGCGACGTCCAGGCGGTGCGGCCCCAGCCGCAGCAGGTATCCGGTCGGCCTGGTCTCGATGAGCGAGGTGTCGATGACACGGTACCGGCGCCGCAGCCCGCTGATGAGGTTGTGCAGCTGCGCCCTCGCGGATCCCGGCGGCTGCTCCCAGAGCCGGGCGATGAGCTCGTCGATGGGGATCAGCCGCTCGGCGTTGATCAGCAACGTGGCGAGCACCAGCCGCTCCCGTCCGCTGCCGCCGGGCAGGAGCCGCCCGGCGTCCCGGACTTCCATCGGTCCTAGCAGCGCAAACTCCACCGGCCATTGATATCAAACGGGACACCGGCCCTCTAACAAGCCGCTAACAAGTGATCGATGCCGGCGGCGAATCGTCCCTAAACTGGCGGCCGTTGCCCAGGGCCGCAAAAGAATGGTGTGGATTGGTGTCGATGGAGGGGGGCCCGGGTCATGCCGGCCCGGCCGACGCGCTCGACCGGTATGAGCTCGTGCAGCGGCACGCCGCGGGCGGCGAGGGCGAGGTGTGGCTGGCTCGTGAGCACCACGGCGCCGAGTCGTTCCCGTACGCCGTGAAGGTGATCCGGATCGACGACGACTCGGTCGCGGACCGGCAGCTGGAGGAGCTGCGGCTGCAGGCGGCGCTCGCCACGCAGCTGGAGCATCCGGCGCTGGTGAAGGTGAAGGAGGTCTTCCTCGGCCCGCCGCCGCACCCCGCCGGTCAGGGCGCCTCCGCCACGGGACGCCGGCTCTACTTCGTGATGAAGTGGATCGAGGGCCGCAACCTGCAGGAGGCGCTGGAGCGCGGCGAGGTCCAGGGCCTCGACGTGCTGGCGCCGCTGGAGCCCGTCGCCGAGGCGATCGACTACCTGCACAGCGGGCAGGACACCAACGGCGCCCCGGTGCTGCACCGCGACATCAAGCCCGCGAACGTCCTGCTCGCCGCCGACGGCCGGGTCTACCTGGTGGACTTCGGGCTGGTGCGCCTGCGCGGCACCGACCGGACCTCGCGGATCTTCGGCACCGCTCCGTTCATGGCGCCGGAGTCGCTGGCCCGCGGCGAGTACAGCCCCGCGACCGACCGGTACACGCTGGGCGCGACCGTCTACTACGCGCTGACGGGCGAGGCGCCGATCCCCGGCGACGTACAGGGGATGACGCAGCGGCTGACGTCGGCGCTCGGGCCGGGGAAGGACCGGGAGGCGCGCGGCATCCTCGCGATGCTCGCCGCGCAGCCCGACGCGCGCCCGGCCAGCGCCGCCCGCTGGATCCGCGCCCTGCGGATGCCGCCACCGGAGACGACCGCCGGCACTGCGCAGCTCCCGACACAGCTTCCGGCGCCGGTCTCGGCGCCACCGCCACCGCCGACGACCACGGCCGCGTCCCCGCCCGGATACCGGCTGCCGCCCGGCTCCTTCGCCGGCCCGGCACCGCAACCGGTGAGCTACCCGATGCCGCCCGGCAGCCTCGGCGGGGCGCCGTTCCCACCGGCCGCCGGTGGCTACCTCGGTGCCCCACCGCCGAAGCAGGGCGGCGCCAAGGCGCCGCTGATCATCTTCGGCGCGATCCTGTTGCTCGTCGTCGCTTGTTGTTTCTCCGCCTACAAGTTCGGGGCGGATCTCACCGACACCACCGGTCAACCGGGATCCGGTGGCGGTGCCGGCGCCAGGCCCACCCGGTCGTTCGACAAGAGCAAGCCCCCGCCGCCGGTGACGGAGCTGCGCTCGGCGCTGGTCTCGGTCGGTGACATCACCACGGTGATGCGCGCGTCGCGCGACACGGTCAACTCGAGGTCCGACGAGAACTATCTCCAGGGTGGGCTGTCCAGCCTGAAGCTGTGCGCCGACGGCGCGGTGGCCGGGGACGCCATCGCCGGTTCCGAGACGAACAACTTCAAGGTCACAGGCGCCGAGGGCTACCCGTTCGTGGGCTCGGCCGTCGCCGGCTTCTTCGGTGACGAGGCGAAGGTCTTCTTCGCCTCGCTGCGCAGCACCGCCGCCCGGTGCGGGTGGACGGAGATGCAGACCACGAAGCTCGGCGACGAGACGCTCGGGATCTTCAGCGACAACGGGAGCGCCAAGCTCGCCATCGTGTTCGTCCGCAGCGGTCAGGCGGCCATCGAGGTGGTGGTGACGGGGCAGACCTTCATGGACCTCGTGCACGGCAGCTACCAGTCGGACGCGATCCAGCTCGCCACCGCGATGGCGAAGCGACTCCCGAAGAGCGGCCCATGACCGCCGGTGCCCTCCTGATCGGCTCAGCGGACGGCGAGCGTCGCATCGCGCCGGCGGAGACGGTGCTGCGGATCGGCCGGGACCCGCTGTGCCGGATCGTCGTCGACGACCCCCGGGTGTCCCGGGAGCATGTCGAGGTGGTCCTCCGCACCGACGGTTGGTGGCTGCGGGACCTGGGCAGCCACAACGGCACCTACGCCGGCGGCGTCCGGGTCGACGAGCTCGACCTGGCCCGGCCCTGCCAGGTGCGGCTCGGCGCCGCCGACGGCCCGTCGCTCACCCTGCGCCCGGAGCCGGTCCCGGGTGTGCCGCCGCCGACGGTCACGGCGGCGAACCACCCGGCGACCGCCGCATCCGGGCCGCGGTTCGAGGCCGGCCGGGTGCCGTCCGCGATCCACCGGGCCGCGCACCGCACCAGGATCGGCCGCGCCCCGGACAACGACATCGTGCTCGACGACCTGCAGGTGTCGCGGTATCACGCGGACCTGCTGCGGACGCCGGACGGGCTGCGGCTCGTCGACCTCGGCACCAGCAACGGCACGTTCGTCAACGGCCGGCGGATCGCCGAGGCGGACCTGCGCCCCGGCGACCTGCTGTCGTTCGGGCGGCACCAGCTCGTCGTCGACGGCACGCAGCTGCGGGAGTACGTCGACACCGGAAGGGTCTCGCTGCACGTCGACGGGTTGGGCGTCACCGTGGCGGGCGGCCGCCGGCTGCTCTCAGGCGTCGGTTTCGCGCTCGACGAGTGCAGCCTGCTCGCCGTGGTGGGCCCCAGCGGCGCCGGCAAGTCGACCCTGCTGGGCGCGTTGACCGGGTACCGCCCGGCGAACGAGGGCGCGGTCGTCTACCAGGGCCGCGACCTGTACGCCGAGTACGACGACCTGCGCCAGCGGATCGGCCTGGTGCCGCAGGACGACATCCTGCACCTGGCGCTGACCGTCCGCCGGGCCCTGCGGTTCGCGGCGGCGCTGCGCTTCGGCTCCGACGTCACGAGCGCGGAGCGGGAGCAGCGGATCGACGAGGTGATCGGCCAGCTCGGCCTGACCGCGCAGGCGGACCAGCGGATCGAGACGCTCTCCGGCGGCCAGCGCAAACGCACCTCGGTCGCGCTGGAGCTGCTCACCGAGCCGTCGCTGCTGTTCCTCGACGAGCCGACGTCCGGGCTCGACCCCTCGCTGGACCGGGACGTGATGGTGAGCCTGCGGGACCTCGCCGACCGGGGCCGGACCGTCGTCGTGGTCACCCACAGCCCGCTGCACCTCAACGTCTGCGACCGGGTGCTGGTCCTCGGGCGGGGCGGCAAGGTCGCCTACTTCGGCCCGCCCGGCGAGCTGCTGCCGTTCTTCGGCGTGCAGGAGTACGCCGACGTCTTCAAGCAGGTGTACGACGACCCCGACGGCTGGGCGGCGCGGTTCGCCGCGCGGGTGACGCCCCGGCCCGCCGCCGCCGCACCGGTCGTGCCCTCGACGCCACCGGCCCAGGCACCACCGGCCCGGCAGGGCTGGTGGCGGCAGCTGACGATCCTGACCCGGCGGATCGCCGCCGTCACCCTGGCCGACCGGATGTACGTGGCCCTGCTGCTCGGGCTGCCGCTCGGCCTCGCCGCGCTGCTGCACGTGATCCCCGGCGACGACGGGTTCGCCGTGCCGGGCGACCCGCTGGCGCGCGGGACGGAAGCGTCCCAGCTCCTCGTCGTGCTCATCGTCGGCGCGGTGTTCTTCGGCCTGGCGGGCGGCGTCCGGGAACTGGTCCGGGAGCGCCCCATCTACCGCCGGGAACGGGCCGTCGGGCTCGCGCCGGGCGCGTACCTCGGCTCGAAGGTGCTGGCGTTCGGCGTCGTGAACGGGGTACAGGCGGCGCTGTTCGTGCTCGTCGGTCTCGCCGGACGGCCGGGTGCCCCCGAGGCGCTCGCGCTGCGCTGGCCGCTGCTGGAGCTGATCGCGGTGGTCTGGCTGACCGCGCTGGTCGCGACCGTGACCGGCCTGCTGGTCAGCGCGTACGTCTCCTCCGGCGAGCAGACGATGCCCATCCTGGTCGGGCTCGTGATGGCGCAGCTGGTGCTCTGCGGCGGGCTGTTCGAAGTGGTCGGCCGCTCGGGTGTCGAGCAGCTGTCGTGGCTGGCACCGTCCCGGTGGGGGTACGCCGCCGCGGCGGCCACCGTCGACCTCCGCTCGCTGGTGGTGAACCCGAGCACGGACGCGCTGTGGAAGCACACCGCCGCGGCGTGGTGGTGGGCGATGGGCGTCCTCGCGCTGCAGGGTGTGGCGCTCACCGGCGCGGCCAGGTGGGCGCTGCGGCGCCACGAGCCGGGCCGCTGAGCACCGGGATCTGGAAAGGCTGGAGGAACACGTGGGTCACAGGATGGACGGCGGACTCGAGAACGCCCTACGGGAAGGATGGTCCAGCGCCTGCCAGCTGTACGGGCATCTCCACGCCGGTGGCGAGCTGGCCGCGCTGCCGCCCGGCGCGGTACGCCTGAACCCGGGCGAGGTGGCGTACGCCGACACGATGCTCGGCTACGCCCGCTTCTACGGGACCACGGTGACGTACGAGCGCAACAGCACCTTCCTGCTCGGCTCGGCGGCGTTCGTCGCCGCCGGGATGGCCGCGACCGCGATCGCGAACTCGTCCGCGAAGCAGCGCGCGGCGGCCCAGGCGGCCGCCCAGTGGCGCGACCACGCCACCGTCCGGACCATCCTCACCAACCAGCGCCTGATGTGCGACTACCGCAACAAGTGGCTGAGCTTCTGGCACAACGGCGTCACCGAGCTCCAGGGCGACGTCACCCAGTGGCTGTTCGTCCTGCGCTACGAGGTCGGCGACCCGATCATGCTGCACGGCCCGGCAGCCCCCTGGCTCACGGTCAGCATCGCGCACCTGGTGTACGGCCCCGGCGGCCTGCAACTCCCGGGCCTCGCCGCACTCCCCCGCTCCATCGCCGAAGCCACCCACCAGCGCGCCATCGGCAACGGCACCTGACCTCGCGGCGCCGGCGACGGGGATCCTGGCCGGTCCGGGCAGGCCGAGAGACACTACAAGGAAGTGGCTGCTTGTCCTCCCTCGAGCAGACCTGGCCGTCTGCCCGGAGAAGCCACGAGCCACTGCACCGCCGCTGAGACGGATCAACACACTTGCCCACAGTGCCGTGGGTGAGGGGGAAGCACCGATGAACCGGCCCACAGCCACCCGGGTGAGCGCCGGCACTACCGGGCCTGCGATCAGGGACGACGAGCCGGAGCGGTACGTGCCCGACGCGGAGCACCTGGTCGCGGAGGCCGTCGACCTGGCGGCGGCCCGCGACGCCGACCCCGAGCTGGTCGCGCGCTTCTGGCGCCTCGTGCCAGACGAGGAGCTCGCCGGTTGCCAGCCGGCCTGGATGGTCGAGGCCACGCGGTCGCACCTGGAGCTGGCCCAGCAGCGGGTGCCCGGCGAGCTGAAGCTGCGTCTGGGCACGAGCACCGCCGATGGCACGTCGCTGGAGATCGTCACCGACGACATGCCGTTCCTCGTCGACTCGGTCACCAGCGCGCTGTCGTCGCGCAACATCGACGTGAACATGCTGGTGCACCCGCTCGTCGTCGTGCGGCGGGCGCCGCTGGGTGCGCTGGAGCGGGTCCGGGTCGGCGTCGAACCCGAGGACGCCGCGCCCGGCGACATCGTGGAGAGCTGGATCCGCATCGAGGTCGACCGGATCCGGGCCGAGGCCGATCTCGAGGAGCTGCGCAACGGCCTGGCCGGGGTGCTCGACGACGTACGTGAGGCGGTCGAGGACTGGCCGAAGATGCGCATGCAGGCGCTCGCGCTGGCCGACCAGCTCGGCGGCGCGCGGCTGCCGGTGCCGGACAAGGACGTCACCGACTCCGTCGAGCTGCTGCGCTGGCTGGTGGACGACCACTTCACGTTCCTCGGCTACCGGGAGTACCGACTGGTCAAGGGCGACGGCGGCGAGGAGCTGCTGGAGGCGGTCCTCGGCTCGGGCCTGGGCATCCTGCGGGCCGACCAGACCCGTCCGCTCGTGCTGAGCTCGATGACCGCCGAGGCCTACGCCAAGGCGATGGAGCAGCGGCTGATCATCATCACCAAGGCCAACTCGCGGGCCACCGTGCACCGCTCGGCCTACCTGGACTACATCGGGTTCAAGCTGTTCGACGCCGACGGCGAGGTGGTCGGGGAGAAGCGGTTCCTCGGGCTGTTCTCGTCGGCGGCGTACCGCACCAGCGTCCGTGACCTGCCGGTCGTCAGGCGCAAGGTCGCCGAGGTGGTGGAGCGCTCGGGGCTGTCGCCGCGCAGCCACTCCGGCCGGGATCTGCTGGAGACGCTGGAGACCTACCCGCGCGACGAGCTGTTCCAGATCTCCACCGACGAGCTGTTCCAGGCCGTCATGGGCGTGCTGCGCCTGGCCGGCCGCCAGCAGCTGCGGCTGTTCCTGCGCCGCGACACCTACGGCCGCTTCATCTCCTGCCTGGTCTATCTGCCGCGGGACCGGTTCACCACCGCCAACCGGCTACGCATCCAGCAGATCCTGCTCGCGGAGCTCCACGGCGTCGGCGTCGACTACGCCACCCGGGTCGGCGAGTCGAAGTTCGCCCGGGTGCATCTCATCGTGCGCACCGAGCCCGGCAACCCGCCCGGCGACATCAACGTCCGCCGCCTCACCGAGCGGCTCTCCAACGCCACCCGGATGTGGGACGACGACTTCCGGCTGGTGCTGGAGCGCAACCTCGAGGACGAGCAGCAGGCCAAGCTGCTCTACCAGCGGTATGGCGACGCGCTGTCGGACACGTACAAGAACGAGTACACGCCGTATGAGGCTGTGCAGGACGTCGCCAAGCTGGAGCTGCTCGACGAGCCGGGCCAGCTCGTGATGCACGTCTACCGGCGCGCCCGGGCCGAGAGCGACATCCGGTTCAAGGTGCTCCGTTACGGCAGGCCGATGATCCTGTCCGCCGTGCTGCCGGTGCTGCACTCGCTCGGCGTGCGGGTCACCGACGAGCGGCCCTACGAGATCGTCCGCTCCGACGGCACCATCTACCTCTACGACTTCGGGCTGCAGCTGCCGCCCGGCGCGCGGGCGATCACCGAGGTGCGCCCCGACCTGGAGAACGCGTTCTCCGCCGCCTGGCACGGCGAGGCCGAGGTCGACGGGTTCAACGCCCTGGCGCTGAAGGCCGGCCTCACCTGGCGCGAGGTCGTCGTCCTGCGGGCCTACGCGAAGTACCTGCGCCAGGCCGGCACGGTGTTCTCGCAGGACTACATGGAGACCACGCTGCTGCAGTACCCGGCGATCGCCTCGAAGCTCGTGGACCTGTTCACGGCCCGCTTCGACCTGCGGCTGCACCTGTCCGAGACGGCGCGGAGGGAGTGGTCGAAGGAGATGGTCGCGGCGATCAACGAGGACCTCGACACGGTGACCAGCCTCGACCAGGACCACATCCTGCGCTCCTTCCTGCACGTCATCCAGGCCACCCTGCGCACCTCGTTCTTCCAGCGCGGCGAGCAGGGGCGCCCCAAGTCGTACACGGCCTTCAAGCTCGACCCGCAGTCGATCCCCGACCTGCCGGCGCCGCGGCCGCGGTTCGAGATCTTCGTCTACTCGCCGCGGTTCGAGGGTGTGCACCTGCGCTTCGGTGCGGTGGCGCGGGGCGGGCTGCGCTGGTCCGACCGGCGTGAGGACTTCCGCACCGAGATCCTCGGCCTGGTCAAGGCGCAGGTGGTCAAGAACGCCGTCATCGTGCCATCCGGCGCCAAGGGCGGCTTCGTGCTCAAGGAGAAGCCGGGCGACCGTGACGAGGCGGTCGAGTGCTACCGGCTGTTCATCTCGGCCCTGCTCGACGTGACCGACAACCTCGACGGCGGCAAGGTGGTCGCGCCGCCCGACGTGGTGCGCCACGACCCCGACGACCCCTACCTGGTGGTCGCCGCGGACAAGGGCACCGCCACGTTCTCCGACATCGCCAACGAGATCTCGGTGGAGTACGGGTTCTGGCTCGGCGACGCGTTCGCCTCCGGCGGCTCCGCGGGCTACGACCACAAGAAGATGGGCATCACCGCCAGGGGCGCCTGGGAGTCGGTCAAGCGGCACTTCCGCGAGCTGGGCGTCGACACCCAGACCACCGACTTCACGGTCGTCGGCGTCGGCGACATGTCCGGCGACGTCTTCGGCAACGGGATGCTGCTGTCCCGGCACATCCGGCTCGTGGCCGGGTTCGACCACCGGCACATCTTCGTCGACCCGGACCCCGACGCCGCGACGTCGTTCGAGGAGCGGGCCCGGCTCTTCGCGCTGCCGCGGTCGTCGTGGGACGACTACGACAGGTCGCTGATCTCCGCCGGCGGCGGCGTCTACCCGCGGACGGCGAAGTCGATCCCGATCTCCCCGGAGGCGAAGGAGGCGCTCGGCCTCCCGGCGGCGGTCACCGCGATGACGCCCAACGAGCTGATGCACGCGATCCTGTCGGCCCCGGTCGACCTGTTCTGGAACGGCGGCATCGGCACCTACGTCAAGGCCACCGCCGAGTCGCACGTCGACGTCGGCGACAAGGCCAACGACTACATCCGGGTCAACGGCCGGGAGCTGCGCGCCAAGGTCGTCGGCGAGGGCGGCAACCTGGGTCTCACCCAGCGCGGCAGGATCGAGTTCGCGCTCGGCGGCGGCCGTGTCGCGACCGACTTCATCGACAACTCCGCCGGCGTCGACTGCTCCGACCACGAGGTCAACATCAAGATCCTGCTCGACCGCGCGGTCGTCGACGGCACGCTCGACCCGAAGGACCGCAACGCGCTGCTCGCCGGGATGACCGACGAGGTCGGCGAGCTGGTCCTGAAGGACAACTACGACCAGGCCACCACGCTGGGCAACGCCCGCGCGCAGTCCCGGTCGCTGCTGCCGGTCCACAAGCTGCTCATCGCCGACCTGGAGCGCCGCGGCCAGCTCGACCGTACGCTGGAAGCGCTGCCGACCGACGAGGACCTCGACGCGCGGGCCGCGACCGGCGTCGCGCTGACCTCGCCGGAGTTCGCCGTCCTGCTGTCCTATGTGAAGATCGTGCTCGAGCAGGAGATCCTCGACTCCGGCCTGCCCGACGAGGAGTGGACCACCGGGGTGCTCGTCGACTACTTCCCGACCCCGCTGCGGGAGCGCTTCGTGGAGGCGATGGCGGAGCACCCGCTGCGCCGCGAGATCGTCACCACGCAGGTGGTCAACGAGGCCGTCAACCGCGGCGGCCCGTTGTTCTTCCACCGCGCCGCCGAGGAGACCGGAGCCGGCGCCGCCGACATCCTCCGGGCGTCCGTGGTGATCTGGGACGTGTACGGGCTGGGCGAGCTCCGTCGCGCCGTCGAGTCCCTCGACAACCAGATCCCGACGGAGGCGCAGACGGCGGTCAACGTGAGGATCCGCCGGCTGCTCGACCGGGCGGTCCGCTGGCTGGTCTCCAACCGGCGCCTGCCGATCGACGTCCCCGGCGAGATCGCCCACCTGCGCCCCGGCATCTCGCGCCTGCTGCCGCGGCTGGAGACGCTGTTCCGCGGCCAGGAGCGCGAGGCGCTGCACACCAACGCGGCCATACTGCGCGGGCTGGGCCTGCCGGCGGAGGTCGCCGACATGACGACCCGGGTCATGTACGGCTTCGGCCTCCTGGACATCGTCGAGGTCGCCTCGCAGACCAGCCAGGACGTCAACGAGGTCGCCACGGTCTACTACGTGCTGTCGGAGTGGTTCCGGGTCGACGACCTGCTGACGAAGATCTCCAACCTGCCGCGCCGGGACCGCTGGCAGACGCTCGCCCGCATGGCGCTGCGCTACGACCTGTACGCCGCGCTGGCCGCCCTGACGGCGGAGGTCCTCCACGCGACGGCCCCCGACGACGACGCCGAGGCCCGCGTCCACGAGTGGGAGCAGAGCAACGCCATCTTGATCGCCCGCACCCGCAACGCCATCGGCGAGTTCGGCGGGTCTCCGGGCGACCTTGCCGCCATCTCGGTCGTGCTCCGCCAGATCAGGACGCTGGTCCGTACCTCCGCCGCCTGACCCTCATCCGCCGCGCGACCCCGTTCCGGCGAGCGGTCCTGTACCGGCGAGCGGTCCTGTACCGGCGAGCGGTCCGTCAGAGTCTCCCCGTGAGCCTCGATGCGTCGCTGACCGTGAACGTGTCCACCGTGCGGTTGCTGACGGACACCACCGACGTGTCGGCGCCGCACGGCGGGGTCAGGGCAGGGCTGGTCAACGCCCTGCAGGACGTGCGCCGCGGCCGGGCGCGGGCGGCGCACCAGCGCTCGCGCGACCTGCCCGCGCAGGGCGGTGGGCGAATGTCGCTGCGGCGTGCCGGCAGGCTGCTCGCCGAGTCCTTCCTGCCGCCGCCCGTCGCCGCCGCCCTCGCCGATCTGATCCGTCGTGCCGACGCCGGCACGCTCGACGTGCGGCTCGCCGTCGACGCGCCCGGGTTCGCGGCGCTGCCGTGGGAAGCGCTGCCCGACCCGGTGTCGGGCCGGCCGCTGGCGCTGCACCCGCTCGTGACCGTGTACCGCCTGGGCGGGGCGGACCGCGGCGAGGCGCTGCCGGGTCCACTGAGGATCGTCGTGGCGGTGGCGGCGCCGGAGCACGGCGGCGGGGCGCTGCTCAACTACGAGCACGAACTGCGCAGCGTGCTCGCGGCGGTCCGCGGGGCCAGGCGGGGCAGGGCGCGGGTGTCCGTCGTGGAGTTCGCGACGACGGCGGCGATCCGCGAGGCGCTCGACGTGCCGGGCGGCGTGCACGTGCTGCACATCTGCGCCCACGGCGCGCCCGGCGTGCTGTACCTGGAGGACGAGCACGGCGCGGCCCGCCCGGTCACCGCCGACGTCTTCCTGGAGGAGGCGGTGCCACCGGGCCGCATGCCGCCGGTGCTCGCGCTGGCGGCCTGCTACTCCGATGTGGACGGTGAGGGGCAGGGCCCGTCGTACGCGGCGCGGCTCGCGCAGCGCGGCGCCCGGGCCGTGGTGGGCACGCAGACCAGCGTCACCGACCGGTACGCGACGCTGCTGTTCTCCGCCGTGTACGCCGGGCTGACCCGGAACCTGGACCTGGCGCGGGCCGTCGGTGACGCGCGCCGGTCGGTGCAGCGCACGCTGGAGCAGTCACACGACGGTCTCGCCGCGTACGACGAGTGGGGTGTCGTCACGCTGCTGTGCGGGCAGCCGGACCTGTCCGTCGTCGACGACGCCGCCGAGGTGCCGGCGCCGCCGGTGCGGGTGCCGCGGCTGGGCGGGCTGGGGGCGCGGCGGTCGTTCGTGGGACGGCGGCACCAGCTGCGGGTGCTGCCGCGGGTGTTCACCGGCGACCGGTGGGCGGGCCTGGTGCTCAGCGGCATCGGCGGCATCGGCAAGACCGCCCTGGCCGCCGAGCTGGTCGTGTCGCTGGGCGCGGGCTGGTTGCTGGCGACGGTCGTCGGACCGGCCACAGTGGACGGTGTGCTCGGCGCGGTCGCCGCGGCGGTACGGGTGCAGCTGCTGCGGGCGCAGTCCGTGGACCCGCGCGTGGCGCACGCGGCCCGGGTCGCCGACCGTGTGGCGGAGCCGTGGCGGGACAGGTCGCGGCTGCTGCGCGAGGACGTGTTCGACACGCTGCCGGTGCTGCTGGTGCTCGACAACTTCGAGGACAACCTGGACGTCGGCGACGACAGCGCCGGCACGGTCCGAGACCCTGGCCTGGCGGCGTTGCTGGCCGAGCTGGCCGGCGACCCGGGCCGCTGCCGGCTGCTCGTCACGTCGCGGTTCCCGGTGCGGCTGCCGGGCGGCGCGGAGGACCGGTTGCGCCGCGAGACCGTGCCGCCGCTGAGCTTCGCCGAGACCGAGAAGCTCATCTGGTCGCTGCCGAACCTCGACCGCCACGGCGACCCGGAGTCGGTGTGGCGCACGGTCGGCGGGCACCCGAGATCCCTGGAGTACCTGGACGCGCTGCTCGGTGACGGCGAGGGCCGCACCAGCGAGATCACCCGCCGGCTGGCGCGGGCGGCCACCCCGACCCCGACCGCAGCTGGGGACGGGGACGGCGACGCCGCGATGGCCTCGGTGGTCGCCGTGGCCGCGGAGGAGATCCTGCTCGGCGAGCACCTGGCCCGGTTGTCGCGGGTCACCGGGGCGGTCGACCTGTTGGTGGGGCTGAGCGTCCACCGTTCGCCGGTCGACCTGTACGGCGTGGCGCACGCGGTGGGCCACACCGACCCGGACGCGGCGGTGACGCCGCACAAGCACGCGCTGCGGCTGCTGCTGGACCGGTTGGACGTGACGGTGGCCGACCTGAACGACGTGCTGGGCGACCCCGACAGTCCGCCGCTCGCCAGGGCCGAGCTGATGGAGGTCGTCGAGGCGTGCGGCGGGCTGCCGCGCCCCGCCCTGCGCCCACCGCCCGAGATGGGCGACGCGCTGACCGCGCTGGTCCACAGTGGACTCGTCGACGGCGACGACCTGATGCGCGAGTTCTTCGTGCACCGGTCGACCGCCACCGGGCTGCGGGCGTTCGCCGACACGACCGAGGCGCACCGGCGGGCCGCGGCGTTCCGGCGCTGGCGGGTGCACAGCTGGCCGCAGCCCGCGGCGGGTGACGCCCACGACCTGACCGAGGCCCGGCACCACCTGCTCGCCGCCGGTGAGGTGGCGCAGGCGGTCGAGGTGACGGGCGAGCTGTGTGCCGTCCTGGAGGCGTTGGGCGCGTGGGACGTGGAGGCGGGCGTCATCCACGACACCCTGCGGCTGCTGCCCGCCGGCGACCCGGCGCGCGGCCGCTTCGAGGGACAGCTGGGCATCATCGCGTACCGCCGCGGCGACGTCGTGGAGTCCGAACGCCTGATCCGCCTGGCGCCGGACCCGGCGGCCACCGCCTTCCAGCTGGGCCGCGTCGCCCAGGACCGCGGCGACCACGACGAGGCCGAGCGGCTATACCGGTCCGCCGGGGACACCGCCCTGGTGCACCACCAGCTGGCGATGCTGATGTACCTGCGGGGCGAGCACGCCGAGGCGGCGGCCGCGTTCGAGCGCAACATGGACCGGTTCCCGGCGGACGGGACGACGGTCGCGGCGTCCCACCACCAGCTGGGCCTGCTGGCGCGGCTGCGTGGCGACCTCGCGACGGCGCGGGCGCGGTACACCTCGGCGCTGGCGATGGCCGAGGCGCTCGGCGACCGCCAGGCGGTCGGGCGGGAGCTGCACCAGCTCGCGGAGCTGGCCCAGCAGCGGGGTGACCTGCGGGACGCCGCCCGGCAGTACCACCAGGCGCTGGACATCGCGGAGGAGCTCGGCGACACGGCGGCGGTCACGGCGATCTGGCACCAGCTGGGCCTGCTGTCCGAGTCGGAGGGCGACCTGACCGAGGCGGAGCGCCTGTACCGCCTGGCGCTCGCGGAGGCGGAACGCCTCGGCAACCGGCGCGACGCGGCCGTCGGGCACCACCAGCTCGGCAACGTGGCCCAACGCCGCGGCCACCTGGACGACGCGGAGGCGCACCACACGCTGGCGTTGGAGCTGTACCGGCGGCTGGCCGACCGCTCGGGCGAGGCGGCGACCTGGCACCAGCTGGGCATGCTGGCGTCCCAGCGGGGCGACGGCGCCCTCGCGGAGGAGCTGACCCGCAAGGGCATCGCCATGAACGCGGCGCTCGGCAACCCGATGGACGAGGCGACCGGCTGGAGCCAGCTGGGCAACCTGGCCGCCGCCCGCGCCGACCGGGACGCGGCGATCGCGCACCACGAGCGGGCCGTGGAGCTGCACCGGCTCGCGGGCACGCCGGCCGCCTACGACGAGATCCGCCTGCGGGCGCTCCGCGAGCCTGGGCGACCCATTCCAGATCTGGCGTGAACCCTCGCCGGGCGGTCCGGGTCATCCGCCGCGTCGGATGGCCCGGACCGTCGACCTCCGTCTCGCGGCGGTCAGCGTGGGACGTAGTGCATCGTCGTGACCACGTTGGACGACGCCTGGATGTTGGCCGGCGGGAAGGCCGTGCTGAGACTGGAGATGAACGCGATCAGATGGGTGTCGACGTTCGGCGTGGGCGGGGTGTAGCCGGTCAGCGAACAGACCGACCCGTTGCCGCAGAACGCGATCCGGACACCGGTGTCAGCGTCGAAGATCTCGATGTACCAGGGTGTCGGCGTGACGCTCGAGTTGGCCGTGGCGGTGACCGTCTCGGTCGTCTGCGTGAACACCGGCGCCGTCAGGCTGACCCGGAGCCCGCTGTTGGACCAGGTGACCCAGTTGATCAGGCTGGTGGCCTGCACGGCCGGCAGTGGGAAGGTGGCGCTGTTGTGCGACACGAACGCCCGGTACCTGTGCGTCGTCGCGCTCGACTGGGCGATGCTGACCGAGCAGCTGGTGCCGGTCCCGCAGATCTGCACCCGGGCGCCGGTGGTCAGGTCGAAGATCTGGGTGTAGAACGGCGACGGACCGACGTCGAACGCCGTCGTCGCGGTCAACGTCACGGCGCTGCCGATGCTGGTCGTCGTCTGGCTGGTGCTCAGCCCGACGGTCGTCGAGTGCCAGTCGACCAGGACGAACGGCGGGTTCGACGCGACGATCTTGTTGCCGGCGGCGTCGCTGATGTCGGCGCTGAACCAGGCCGAGTCGATCACCGAACTGGTCGCGTCGACCGAGCAGGTGGTGCCGGTGCCACAGATCGCGAACTGCGTGGAGTTGCGGTAGATCCGGATGTAGTACGGCGTCGGGCCGACGTCCTGGTTCGCCGTCGCCGTGATGTGGGCGTTCTGCGTCACCCAGAACACGGAGGTCATCACGCCCTCGCTGGTGGGCGCCATGCCGGGCACGTTGAGGGACACCTGCCAGCCGGCGGCCAGCATGGCCTGCCGCTGCGGCACGGCCGGCTTCACCGGCAGGCCCGTGCCGAGCTGCACGTTCGGCCCGTGCGACGGCGCGGCCGGCAGCGGCTTCGCGGCGACGTTCGAGTTTGCGCCGGTGACGGTGGACGTGCCGGTGCTCCTACTGGTGCTCCCAGCGCCGCCCGCGGCGGCTGGTGTGGCGGACACCCCGACGAGCAGCGTGAGCGCCGCGACGGCGACGGCGGCGAAGGTGGCGGTTCGCGGCCAGGCACGGCTGGACACCATGGCGGGCCACCCTGTGGGCGTTAAATTCATGCCAGCAATTGTTCATGATCGATGCAACAAAAGAAACCCGCGACGTGTCGTGATCTCCATTTTGAGGGCATTCGCGCGATCATTTACGAAGCATTTGCCTGAACCAATCAAATTCCTTTGCCTGAACCACGCCTATTGTATTGCCTGAACCATTCTTATCTGCCGGGCGCTCACCGCGGCGGGGCCGAGGTGACCATCCGGCGGACGACCACGCCGAGGAGGTGCCGCTCCTCGGCGTATCCGTAATGCCGGGAGTCGGTGCTGATCGGGCTGTCGCCGAGCAGGACGAGCTTCCCGGACGGCACGGTGGGCTCCGGCACGTCGGCGAGCGGCGGGACCCGGTCGCGCGGCACCGGGTCGCCGGGCACGGCGACCGCCCGTTTGATGACGTGATAGATCGTGTGCGGGCCGGGAGTGTGCCGCATGACGACGACATCGCCGGTGCGGACGCGCCCGAGCGCCGCCCGGCGCACGAGCACCCGGTCGCCGTCGGTGAAGGCGGGCAGCATGCTCCCGCCGTCGACGGTGACGACCACGAACCGCCGGCCCGCCCAGATCGCGGCCGCCGCCACCAGGCCGAGCACCACGCCGATCGACACGGCGATCGACACGACGATCACGACGTGTACCCGTTCGCCTGCATCTTGAAGAGCCGCGCGTAGATGCCACCGGCCTCGATCAGCTCGTCGTGCCCGCCCAGCTCGGTGATCACGCCCTCGTCGAGCACGGCGATCCGGTCGGCCTCCCGCACCGCGTTGAGCCGATGCGAGATCAGCAGGCTGGTGCGGTCGGCCCGGTGCTGGAGCATGCGCTCGTGCACGTCGTGCTCGGCCTCCGGGTCGAGCCCGGAGCTGGGCTCGTCGAGGATCATCAGGTCGCACCCGTCGCGCAGGAAGGCGCGGGCCAGGGCGACCCGCTGCCACTGACCGCCCGACAGCATGACTCCGGTGTCGGGCCCGTCCATGCCCTGCCCGGCCGCGAACATCCGCGTGAGCATGGTGCCGTAACCGCCGGGGAGGGCGGCGAGCTTGTCGTGGGCGCCGGCACGGACCGCCGCCGCGCTGATCCTGTCCAGGTCGTCCAGCGCGGTCAGATCGCCCACGGCGATGTTGTCGGCGGCCGTGAAGTCGTAGGCCATGTGATCCTGGAACACCGCGCCGATCCGCTCGCGGAGCCGGGCCGGGTCGACGTCACGCAGATCGGTGCCGTCCCAGAGAATCGCGCCCTTCGTCGGGTCGTACAGGCGGCAGAGCAGCTTGACCACGGTGGACTTGCCAGCGCCGTTGAGCCCGACCAGCGCCACGGCGGCGCCGTGCGGGATGGTGAGATCGACCCCGCGCAAGATCCACGGATGGTCGTCGCTGTAGCGGAACCAGACGTCACGCAGCTCGATCGAGCCCCGCAAACCGTGCAACGCAACGGGTTTCGCGGCCACCGTGAGATCCGGGGCACTGTGGACGATCTCGGTGAAGTGCCCGAACATCAGCAGCATCTGGTGGGTGCCCGCCGCGTCCCGGATCAGTCCGCTCAGCGCCGAGCGGACCCCTGCCACCGCGACGATGAACATCGAGACATCGCCGATCGTCAGCTGGTTGCGGCGGGCCGCCAGCAGCGCCCACACCAGCGCGCCGCCGGTGACGAGGGCGCCGAGGACCTCCAGTCCGGCACGCGTGAGCAGATCCTTGCGGTCCATCCGCCGCTCGGCGGCATCGGCGGTGCCGCGCTCGCCGAGCATCCGTCCCAACAGGAACGACCCGAGGTTGAAGAGCCGGATCTCCTTGGCGGCCTCGACGGTGGCGAGCAACTGCCCGTAGAAGAACTCACGGCGCTGGTGCGGCGCGATCCGCCACATCACGCCCGCGCGGTTGCGCGACAGCCCGAACTCGGCCCAGAGCGAGGGAAGCGCGGCGACCACGACGACGGCGGTCACCACCGGGCTGATCACGGTGAGCGCGGCGAGGAACCCGATGAGGCTCACCGCGCTGCGGCCGAGCCCGAAGACCCCGGTCACGAGGTTGCCGGCGGAGCTGACGCCCTGCTGGGCGAGGCGCAGGCGGTCGAGGAAGGACGGGTTCTCGAAGGGCGCGAGGCCCACGAACCGATCGGTCGCCGTGAAGAGCCGCTTCGAGGCGCCGAGGCTCACCCTGCGGCCCAGGTCGTTGCTCAGGAACCGTCCGAGCTGCGGCACCAGGGCGACCGCCACGCCGGCCGCCGCGAGCGCGGCCGCGAGCGCCGCGATCGGCCCGTCACCGACGAGCCGATCGAGGATGGACTTCGTCAGCCACGCCACCGTGACGGGGGCGACCGCTTCGACGAGGGTGGTCAGTCCATAGAAGACGGTCAGGGCGGGAGCGGTGCGCCAGACAAGGCTCCCCGCCTCGGCGGCGTTGCGCCTCATCGCATCGACGGCTTCGGCAGCACCGTCATCTCGGTGCCGCTGCTGATGACCTTTCCTTCACCGTCCAGCACGTACAGTGCGGGATAGGTCCGGGACTTGAAGGCCTCGGAGATCTGGCCTTCGAACCCTTCGGTGACGACGCGCGCGACCGGCGTGAGCATGCCGGCGTACTCACCGGCCTGCCGGGGGTCCCCGACGACGACCGCCATGACCTGCGCGCGCCCACCCGGCAGGGTGGCGGCGTACCTGGTGAACTCGGGAATCATCGCGCCGCAAGGCTTGCAGCCCGGCGAGAAGAAGGCGACGACGCTCATGGCCGGGAGCATCTCGCGGGAGATCGGCTCGCCGTCGGTGGTCGTGGCGGCGAAGTCGGCGACCTGGGTGCCCTCCTCGAGCAGCTGGATCGGGCCGCCGCCCACGACGCGCTGGGCGCTGCTGGCGAGCAGCTCGGTGTGCTCGCGGAGACGGCGGATGACACCCACGGTGAGCAGGAGATCGATCACGCACAATGCGCCTACGATCACCACGGCGGCGGTAAGAAGACCCATCAGAAACTCCTCGGGCAGGTCGGCATGCCGGGTGACGGTATTCAGCGCGGATACATTGCGGGTACCTCCCCGATACATTCCCGCGGCTCCGCGATATACGGCTCGTATCATCGGGAATGTACCGATCGTCCTTAGCGTGGCCTGGACGAAAGGAGGGCCAAAATGGTCAAGACCATGAACACCATCAGCGACCGGCTGCTGAGCATTGTTGCCCCCAAGGCAAAGGCTCAGGCGGCGTGCTTCGCGGGCGGCCACGGCTGCAACTACTGCGGCGCCGGCGCGTACCAGTACTGGTGGCGCATCTACTGCGAGGGTCAGGGCGTCACCACGTACTACAACCCGTGCGGTAGCTGCTAAAGACCGATCCAGGCCCCGGCCGTGCCCGCCCGTTCACCATCGGGCAGGCACGGCCGGAGCTCGTTCCGGGCCCTCCGGTGAGGGCGCCGGATGTATCGATGATGTATGTCGTGTATGCCGGGCGCACGTACCGTGCGGGGGCATGGGGTATGTGGCGTTCGGTGCCCAGGTGCTGCTCTGTGTGACCTTCGCGGTCGCGGCGGTGGCGAAGCTGCGTGACCTTGCCGGGTTCCGGCAGTCCCTGGCCCGGCTGCTGCCGGCCGCGCACGCATTGACCGACAGGATTGCGGTGGCTGCCGCTGTACCGGTGGCCGAATTGACGATCGCCGTGCTGCTCGTCGTGCCGGGCGCGGCGTTCGCCGGTACCGTGGCCGCCCTGGCGATGACGGTCGGATTCACCGCCGTCGCCGGACTGGCGCTGCGGCGAGGGGATCAGGCGCCGTGCCGCTGCTTCGGGGTGTCGCAGCGGCGGCTGGGACCCGAGCACCTCGCGCGCAACGCGATCCTCACCGCGTTCGCCGCGCTGGGTCTCGCGGATGGCGGGACCGAGCCGGCCGGTCTCATCGTCGCCGGGTTCGCCGGCGTCATCGGGGCGCTGCTGGTCGTGTGGGCCGACGACATCGCAGGCCTGTTCAGCACCGGTCCGGCGGATCGCCGATGACGGCCGCCGCCCCGGCTTGATCCATGCCCCCCGCGCGGCCGCGCACTGTTTCCGGCAGGGGGCGAGGTCTTTACAATCCGTCGCGCGTTTGCGAACTTTGCAGCAGATATTGAACATGTTCGTGCAAGACCATGACGAACATCTGTCTGTCCACGGGGAGCAATCGTGAAATTTCAGCTGCTCGGACCGGTCGCGGTGCGGTGCGGTGCGGAGTCCCTGCCGCTCGGACCCAGCAAACAGCGGGCGATGCTGGTGGCGCTGCTGCTCGAGCGGGGCCACGTCGTGCCGATGGAGCGACTCCTCGAAGTGCTGTGGGACGGCGAGCCACCCAACTCGGCGGTCTCCAACATCCGCACGTACGCGTCCCGACTGCGCGGCGCCATCATCGACGGGTGGCGGCGCCCCCGGGTGCACGGCCGGCCCCCCGGATACCTGATCGAGGTCGACGACGACGAACTGGACACGGCCGTCTTCGCGAACCTGGCCGGCGCCGGGTACGCCGCGCTCGCCGACGGCAAGCCCGACCGGGCGGCGACGTACTTCCGGGACGCACTGGACCTGTGGCACGGCTCCGCGGGTGAGGACGTGCCGCGCTCCAGGTTCCTCGACCGGCGCCTGTCCGCGCTGGACGAGCAGCGGCTGGCGGTCGTCGAGGAGTGGATCAACGCGCGGCAGCAGACGAACGGCGACGCGGACCTCATCGCCGACCTGCGCCGGCTGACCGAGAGCCACCCGCTGCGGGAACGGCTCTGGGGGCATCTGGTGCTGGCGCTGTACCGGGTCGGTGACGTCGGCGCCGCCCTGGCCGCATTCCAGCGCGCCCGCACCGTGCTGATCGAGGACCTCGGCGTCGAACCCGGGCCGGACCTGGTCCAGCTGCACCAGGCCGTGCTGGCCCGCGACCCGGCGCTGGGCGGGCCGGTCGCGCGTCCCCGGGCGGAGCTGCGGCCGGTCGTCGCGCCCCGGGCCATGGTCAACACGGTCACCACCTGGACGCCGCGGGAGCTGCCCGTCTCGCCGCCGACGCTGATCGGACGGGACCGGGAGGTCGCCTCGCTCGTCGCCACCGTCGCGTCGCGCTGCGGCGAGGGCGCCGCGCCGGCCGGGATGCCGACCGTCGTGGCGATCCACGGCCCGAGCGGCGCGGGCGCCTCCGCGGTCGCGATCCGGGCCGCGACCGAGCTGATCCCGGTCTTCCCCGACGGTCAGCTGTACGCCGACCTGCGCACGGCGGGCGCGGCACAGGTGCTCGGCTGGTTCCTGCGGGCCCTGGGCGCCCCGGCGAACCAGGTGCCCAGCGACGTCGAGGAGGCGGCGGCCCGGTTCCGTTCCGCGTCGGCGGACCGCCGGTTACTCATCCTCCTGGACAACGCCACCGACGAGGCCCAGGTCCGCCCGCTGCTGAGCGCCACGAGCGGCAGCGCCGCCATCGTCACCAGCACCCGGAAGCTCGCCGCCCTGGACGCGACCGCACACGTGGAGGTCGCCCCGCTCAGCGACGACGACGCGATCCGTCTGCTGGCCACGATCTCGGGCACCGGCATCACCGCCGCCTCCAAGCCTTCCCTGCAGACCCTCGTCGAACTGTGCGGCGGCCTGCCGCTCGCGCTGCGCATCGTGGCGGCCCGGCTGGCCAGCGCCCCCGACGTCCCCCTCGACCACCTCGCCGCCGACCTCGTCGCCGAACGCCGCCGCTTCCGCACCCTCTCCTGCGGCGACCTGCGCATCTCGTACCGGTCCGCAGCCTGACACCGCGCCGAGGCCGCGCCCCGAGAGGGCCGCGACGTCCCCCGTCCCGCCGGCGCCGCGCCAGGCACCGCGCGCTCACACGCCCATTGATCAGCGCCGCCACCGGGCCGATCATGAGCAACCTGTGAAGCCCGCGTTGGGTTTCGATCCGATCCCGGCAGTTCGCGACTTCCGGAC
This sequence comes from Dactylosporangium sp. NPDC006015, assembly GCF_040614215.1. NCBI lineage: Bacteria > Bacillati > Actinomycetota > Actinomycetes > Micromonosporales > Micromonosporaceae > Dactylosporangium > Dactylosporangium sp. NPDC006015. The sequence continues at coordinate 30,590 of NZ_JBEXUD010000035.1, read as the reverse complement.
GGCTTCTTCATCGGATCCGCACGACTGCCTCCCTACGGTTCCGCCACCGGCGCACATGCGGCGCTGGAGCGGCACGCAACGAATGAGGAAGCTCCAGCGCGGCGCTTGTCCCGGCTCACCCGCTCCTTTCCCCCCGAAAGGTGACCCTCTCCGCATGTCTCAGCACTCCTCCATCGCGTGGTCCAACGAGCTGCCCGGCAAGTCGTGGGACGACGACCTGTTCGCCCGCGGCGGGCACTTCCTGCAGAGCACCCACTGGGGCGCGTTCAACCAGCAGCTCGGCCGGAAACTGTTCTTCGGCCAGGGCCCCGGCTGGCAGTGCTTCGCCATCCTGGAGCGGTCCAACAAGGCGACCCGCCTCTACTGCCCATACGGTCCGGTCGCCGACAGCATGGTGAGCTACCAGCTTGCGATCGCGGAGCTGAAGGCACTGGCCCAGGACCAGGGCGCCATCTTCGTACGGATGGAGCCGTGGGCGCCGGTGACGAAGGCCGATCTGAAGCGGCTCAAACATCGGCCGGCGCTGAAGGAGATCCAACCCTCACTGGTGTGGCTGCAGGATCTGACCAAGCCGCGCGACCAGATTCTCAAGGACATGTCCAAGAACAACCGGCAGCGGTACCGCAATGCCGCCAAGGTGGGTGTGCGCATCGAGGCAAGCCATGATCCCGGCGATGTGGAAGCTTTGCTGATGGTCGTCCACGAGGTGGCCGTCCACAACCACATCGTCCAGCACCCGGACGACTACTACCGGACCATGGCGCAGGTGCTGCTGCCCCGCGACGCGGCCACCCTGTACATCGCCCGGCACCACGACGAGCCGGTCTCCGCGGCGATCGTCTTCGACAGCCCGACCACCCGCCACGTCGGACACTCCGGGAGCATGCACGCCCACCGGCACGTCCACCCGGGCGCCATCATGCGCGCCACGATGGTCCTGGACGCCCAGGATCGTGGGCAGAAGACCTTCGATTCGCTGGGCGTGGCGCCGCCCGGCGAGCCGGAACACCCGTGGGCCGGACTGACCAAGTTCAAACTGTCGTTCGGCGGCGACTACCAGTACTACCTCGGCACCTGGGAACTGCCGGTGAGCCCGCTCTACCACGCCTACCGGTCGGTCTACTCGGCATATTCGGCGACCCGTCGCTGACGGCCGGCCCCCGGCGATGGGCCGCTTCGTCTCCGCCGTGCTGCTTCGGCCTGGACACCTACGGCCCGGTGTGGCGCCGCTACAGCAGGCGTTTGAGCAGTGCCCAGGCGCCGAGCGAGAGCAGGGCGGTCGCGGCGACGAGGAAGATGAGGGACTCGGTGAGCTGCAGGCGCCAGAACTGGCCGTCGGGGTGGAACGAGGCGCTGACGGTGGCGATCTGCTGGCGGCTGAGGCAGGTTTCGATGGTGCCGTCGGTGCTCTTGCAGGAGGACGGATCGAAGTCGACGGCGGTGCCGGCGGCGTTGTAGTAGGCCGAGCCCACGCGCCACGCGTCGTCGGGGACGAGGCTGCGACCGCTCTGCGAGCCGATGGCGTTGCCTCCGGCGACCGTGCCGCGGCGCTCGACCGGGTCGGTGTAGTTGGGTCGGGCCGCGGCGGCGACACCGATGAGCAGCAGCAGGTAGCAGGCGATGGTGAGCGCCATGGCGGCGACCGTGTTGCGCCAGAGCAGGCCGGCGGTGGCGCCGACGGCGATCGCGAGCAGGGTGTACGCGGTGACCACGATGCCCTGCGTCTCGAAGCCCGGCGTGGTCATGCGGCCGTGGGCGACGAAGCTCAACGGGCGCAGGCTCCAGGTGGCGACGAGCCCGAGCAGCGCGGTGCCAGCGAGGACCGGCACGGCCGCGATGAGCAGCTTCGTCGAGCACCAGCGGATCCGGCCGACTGACTGGGTGAGCGCGAAGATGTGGGTGCCCTGCTCGAACTCCCGCGCGAAGAGCGGCGCGCCGGCGAACATGCCGAGCAGGACCGGCAGGCACAGCAGCACGAGCGGGAGGACCGCCACGTAGCTCTTGTACCGCCCGGCGAACGCGTCCATCGCCGAGGCGCTGCACCTGCCTTCGTCGATGTCGACGCAGCCGCTGATCCCGTGATCGGCCATGTAGGTGACGGCGTCGAACCGGAAGTAGACGAGCACGCCCGTGACCACGGCGATGAGGGCGATGCTGAGCAGCACCTGCATGCGCTGCTGCCGCCATGCGATCCAGGTCATGCGACCGCCACCTCCGGGCTGCGGGACGAGCGGGACGGTGACGCGGAGCGCAGGTATGCCATCGCGAGTTCTTCCAGGGTCGGTTCGAGCTGTTCCCAGCCGGTCGTGGCGGTCCAGCCGCCGTCACGGACGAGGAGGGTCTCCTGCCGGCCGGTGGCACGGGCCTCGATCACCGCCCGGGCGGGCAGCCCGTGGCCCTCGGCGCGGCGCGGGCCGATCAGCAGCCGGTGGTTGGCGAGCAGGTCCTCGATGTCACCGACGAGGTGGACCCGGCCACCGGCGAGGAGGATCAGGTGGTCGCACACGCCTTCCATGTCGGCGAGCACGTGCGAGGAGAGCAGCACGGTCATGCCGGTCTCGGCCACCTCGGCCATCACCGCCTGCATGACCTCCTCGCGGGCAAGAGGGTCGAGGTCGGCGAGCGGCTCGTCCAGCATGAGCAGCTGCGGGCGGCGGCCGAGGGCGAGCGCGAGGGCGACCCGGGTGCGCTGCCCGCCGGACAGCGTGCTGATCCTTGCCGCCGGGTTGACGCCCGCGTCCTGCACGAGCCGGTGCGCATACGCGTGGTCCCAGCGCGGGTTGAGCGCCCTGCCCGCGTGCAGCATCTCGTCGACGGTGAACCTGCGGTACAGCGGCTTGTCCTGCGCGAGGAACGCCGGCTTGGAGTCCGTCCCGCCGGTGCCCGGGGTGCTGCCGAGCACCTCGACGGCGCCCTCACTGGGGCGCAGCAGGCCGGTGGACAGCGCCATCAGCGTGCTCTTGCCGGCGCCGTTGGGCCCGACCAGCGCGGAGACCCGGCCCAGTGGCAGCTCGAACGTGCAGTTGCGCAGCGCCCAGCCCCGGCGGTACCGCTTGCCGAGGCCGCGCGCCGCCAATGCGACGTGACCCGTGTCGGTGCCCAATGTGCCTGCTCCCTCGTGTGTCGATGACCAGCGGTGCGATGGTCAGCGGTGCGATGGTCAGTAGTGCGTGTCGAGCACGGACTTGAACAGCGCCTCGACGTCCTCACGCTCCAGCCCCGCGGCCTTCGCCGCCCGGAGCCAGCCGTCGAGGTCGCCGCGCAGCGGCCCGTCGGCCTGGGTGCCCGCGCTGGCGAGCGAGCGCCGCACGAATGTGCCCAGCCCCGGTCGCGGCTCGACGAGCCCTTCGCGTTCGAGCTCCCGGTATGCCTTCAGCACGGTGTTCGGGTTGATCGCGGTGGCCGCGACGACCTCCTTGGCCGTCGGGAGACGATCGCCGGGCTGCAGCAGCCCGAGCCGGAGCGCGTGCCTGGTCTGATGGACCAGCTGCAGATATGTCGCCACACCCGAGCGCCGGTCGATGCGGAACTCGATCACTCCAGACTGCTTTCACTAATTAGTTAGTGAAAGCAGTCTGCGCAGCGGCACCCGGAGCTGTCAAGACGACAGGTGATAACGCGGGTGGCGGGCCGAGGGACACATCGCCATGACGTCGCGGGCACATGGCCGCCCACCACAAGTCACCTCCGCTCGGCTGCCATCCGGCGTTTGTCGGCAACCGCGTGGGTACAGGCGCGCTCAGCATCCCGCAGTCGAGGCTGGCGTTCGTTGCCTCGACCCGACCGGCGTGGTCGGCGCGTGCCGGCGGGGCGAGAGGAAAGGAAGAGCGTTGGTCGACGCGGGAAAACGCAGCGTCATGGGGGTGTTGGTCGACGTCATCGACTACGACGCGGCGGTCGCGAAGGTGTTCGCGGCCGCCCAGCAGCAGCGCCCGTTCATCCTGACCGCGCTGGCCGTGCACGGTGTGATGACCGGGGTGTCCGATCGGCGGCACAACGCCCGGCTCAACGCCTTCGACGTGATCGTCCCGGACGGCCAGCCGGTGCGATGGGCGCTGAACCTGCTGCACCAGGCCGAGCTGCGCGAGTGGGTGAGCGGGCCGGAACTGACCCACCGGGTGCTGTGGCGCGCGGCCACCGAGGAGTTGCCGGTCTATCTGTACGGGTCCACGCAGCGGACCGTCGCGAGGTTGGCCGGGGCGTTGACCCGGACGGTCCCGACGCTGCGGATCGCCGGCGCCGAACCGTCGCGGTTCCGTGACGCCGAGCCGGGCGAGTACGCGCGCATCGCCGAACGTGTCAACGCATCGGGAGCCCGCCTCGTCCTGGTCGGTCTCGGCTGTCCGCGGCAGGAGTCGTTCGTCCACGCGATGCGGCCGCTGCTCGCCATGCCGCTGCTGGCGGTCGGGGCCGCCTTCGACTATCACGCCGGGCTGCTGAGCTACGCACCACGCTGGATGCAACGCAACGGCCTGGCCTGGATGTGGCGGCTGGTCCTCGAGCCGCGCCGGCTGTGGCGGCGTTACCTGATCCTCGGCCCCCGGTACCTCGTGCGGCTGTCGGCACAGAAGGTGGGGCTGTGGGAGCCGCCCGTGCCCGTGCCCTCGCACCGGCCGGCCGAACCCGCACCGGTCTGACCCGCGCTCGCCTGTTCATCGATCGACCGAGGCGGAGGACTCATGTGCGGAATCACCGGAATCGTAGTGGCCGACGACGGGCCTGCCGTCGACGAGGATCGGCTGCGCGCCATGTGTGGCAGCCTCGCCCACCGGGGCCCGGACGAGGACGGTTTCTTCGTCACCGCCACCGCCGGCCTGGCGGTGCGGCGGCTGGCGGTCATCGACGTGCTGCACGGCCGGCAGCCGGTGCGGTCCGAGGACGGCACCGTGCACGCGGTGCTCAACGGCGCGATCTACAACCATCAAAGGCTGCGGCAGTACCTCGCCGCGCGCGGCCACACCTTCCGCTCCGGCAACGACGCCGAGGTGATCCCGCACCTGTACGAGGAGTTCGGCACCGGCTTCGCGCAGCACCTGGAAGGCATGTTCGCCATCGCGCTGTACGACAGCGCCCACCACCGGCTGGTCCTGTGCCGCGACCGGGTCGGGGTGAAGCCGCTGCACTACGCCGAGCGCCCCGACGGCCTCGTGTTCGGCTCGGAGATCAAGGCGGTGCTGTGCGCGATCCCCGATCGGACACCGGACCTGCAGGCGTTCAGCGCGTACCTGTCGCTGATGTACGTGCCCGCACCGCGGACGATGTACCGGGAGATCCGCAAGCTCGAACCGGGCACGACGCTGGTCTGGCAGGACAACCGCTGCACGGTGCAGCGCTACTGGGCGCTCGCCGACGTGCCGCAGCGGCGCCATCTCACCGCCGCCCGCGCGTCCGCGATCCTGCGTGACCTCACGGTCGAATGCGTCCGCCAGCAACTGGCGGCCGACGTGCCGGTGGGCTTCTTCCTCAGCGGCGGCATCGACTCCGGCACGGTCGTCGCGGCCGCCCGGCGCGCACTGCCTGACGCCACGCTGAAGACCTACTCGGTGGGCTTCGCCGACCGGTCGTACGACGAACGTTCCGGGGCCGCCCTCACTGCGGCCAGGTTCGGCACCGACCACACCGAGCTCGTGGTCGAACCGACGGCCGCGGACGTCATGGACGGCATCCTGCCGGCCTTCGACGAGCCGTTCGCCGACCCGTCGATGGTGCCCACCTACTACCTGTGCCGCCTCGCCCGCCAGGACGTGACGGTGGCGTTGAGCGGCGACGGCGGCGACGAGCTCTTCGCCGGTTACCTCACGTATCAGGCCGACAAGTACGCCCGCTACTACCGCCACCTGCCGCGCGCGGTGACGGCCGGGATCGTGCCGGGCCTGCTGCGCTTCCTTCCGCGCTCCAGCGCCAGGGCGAGCTTCGACTTCAAGGCTCGTCGCTTCGCCGACAACGCCCTCGAGGAGCCCGGCCGCAGTCACTACCTGTGGCGGGTCGTGTTCCGGGAGGCGCACAAGGCGCGGCTGCTGCAGCCGGACGTGCTCGCCGAGCTGTGCGACACGTACGACACGCACGAGGCGCACTACGAAGCCGGCGCCGGCTTCGACCGGCTGACCCGGTTCCAGTACACCGACGCCCACGTCTACCTGCCCGACGACGTGCTGACGAAGGTCGACCGGGTGAGCATGGCGCATTCCCTGGAGGTACGGGTCCCGCTGCTGGCCACGTCGATGCTCGAGTTCGCCTTCTCGTTGCCGGGCTCGATGAAGTTCCCGGGCCGGCAACCGAAACGGCTGCTGCGGCAGGCGATGGCCGGCCTGCTGCCGCCACGGACGCTCGCCATGGGCAAGAAGGGCTTCAACGCCCCGCTGCCGCATTGGCTGCGCGGCGAGTTCCGGCCGCTGGTGCGCGAGTACCTGTGCCGGGACGTCCTGCGGCGGCAGGGCTATCTGCGCTTCGACGCGGTGAACGAGATCGTCGAGCGCCACCTCAGCGGCGTGGCCGAACACGCCCGTGAGATCTGGATCCTGCTGCTGTTCACCATGTGGGCCGAGCGGGAGAAGGCATACCGATGACGACGGCGCGTGCCCGCCTGCTCTGGAGGTCCGAAATCCCGTGAGAATCTGGTGGCTGCTCTTCCCGCTGCTGCTGGCCTTGCTGCCCGCCGTCGTCCTCACCTCCTCCGTCCCCAAGCGGGTTCGGGCCTGGGCCTGCCGGGTCGCCTTCGTCGTCACCGCGGCGCTGATCGCCGCGCCGTGGATCTGGCTGCGCCTCGACCACGAGGTGCCGGCACGGGTCGCCATGATCCTGATCACCGGATCGCTCGCCGGCGGGATCGTGCTCAGCGGCGCCACCGCCGGGATCGTCGAGGACAACGCGCCGCCGTCGCCCGCCGTCCAGCGCGCGGTCCTGAGGTATCACAATGCCTGCACTGTGCGCCCGGTACCGCGGGGCAAGCGGGTCCTGGACGTGACCGGTGCGCTCGTCGGCCTGGCGTTCACGTTGCCGCTGTGGCCGATCATCGGACTGCTCATCTGGTTCGAGGAGCCCGGGCCGATCTTCTTCACCAAGAACTCCGTGGGCCGCGGCGGCCGCACGTTCCGCCAGTTCAAGTTCCGCAGCATGCAGTACGGCGCCGAGCGGCTCACGGGACCGGTCGTGTCGCCGGCCGGTGACCCGCGCACGCTCAAGGTCGGTCGCCGGCTGCGTCGCTGGCACCTCGACGAGCTCCCCGAGCTGATCAACGTGCTCAGCGGCTCGATGAGCCTGGTCGGGCCGCGGCCGCTGCGCACCGTGCTCGTCCGCAAGCACCTCGAGTCGGTGCCCGGCTACACCGAACGGCACACGGTGCGGCCCGGCATCGCCTGCATCGCCCAGATCGAGAGGTTCTACATGCCGCCGCAGGAGCGGCTGGCGAAGGACCTCGCCTACATCGAGCACCAAGGCGTGCTGCTCGACCTGCAACTGCTCGTCCGCGCCGTGCTGACCACGGTCCGCGGCGAGCGCCACTACGACGACCCGATGCTCGCCGCGCCCGCTCCCGCCGCGGTGCTGGCGAGCCGGACCGACGGACAGCCGCCGAGGCTGGTCGACAATGCCGGCCAGACCCAGGACGTCTGAGCGGACGCGCATCCCGCGCGCCCGAGGCCGGCTCGCCGGTGCCGGGCTGCTCGACCAGATGGTCATCGCCGCCGCCAACTCGGCGAACACCCTCCTGGGTGGGATCCTGCTACCCAAAGGGCAGTTCGGCGCGCTCGCCCTGGCGCTGGCGGTGGGCTACTTCGCGACGTGCCTCAATCGGGCGATCGTCGGTGACGTGCTGCTCGCGCTGGCATCGCGCCACGACGGCGAGCCCCGCGTGCGCCTGGCCCGCAACGGCCTGGCCACCGCGCTGTGCTCCGGCCTGATCACCACTGTCGTCTTCGTGGTCCTGTGGGCCCTCCACCCCGGCCGCGGCGGGATCGACCTGCGCCAGCTCATCTGGCTCGCGCCGTTCATGGTCCCGATCATGCTGCACGACACCGCCCGCTTCGACTATCTGGCCGACCGCCGCCCGGACAAAGCCCTCGGCATCGACCTGGTCTGGGCCGGCACCCAGGCCGTCATGGTCGTCACCATGATCCTCACCCACACCTCCAGCGCCGGCGGGCTGCTCACCGGCTGGGGTCTCGGTGCCACCGCCGGCATCACCGTGTACCTCATCCGCGAACACCGGCTGCCCTGGCAGGGCAGCCCGCTGGCCTGGCTGGCAGACACCAGGCAGCTGTCCGGCTGGTTCACCGTCACCGCCGTCGTGGCCCAGGTCCAGGTCCTGGCGATCAGCTTCATCGTCGCCGGCCGCCTGTCCAAGATCGACCTGGCCAACCTGCGCTTCGTGCAGACCGTCCAGCTCCAACCCGTGCAGAACCTGATCACCGCCGTCCAGAACCTGCTGGTCCCCCACGTCTCCCGCAATGCCGCCGACGCCGCCGAACCCGGCCCCGAAGGCGCCCGAGCCGCCCTCGCCCTGCGCCGCCAGACCCGCCGACTGGCGATCGCCTTCGCCGTCGTCGGCGCGCTCATGGTGCTCACCCTCTGGCCCGTCGTCTCCTACGCACTGGTCCACACCCAGAAATTCGCCGAAGCCGCCCCACTGGTCCTGCCCATCGCCCTGCAAGGCGCGCTCTACCTGTTCCAGGTCCCCTTCACCGCCGCGATGCGCGGCATGCACCGCGCCCGGATGCTCTTCGCGCAATACGTCTTCTTCGTCGTCGTCTCCCTCAGCGGCCTCACCTTCGGCGCCGACCACGGCGGCCTGCGCGGCGCCGCTTGGGGCCTGCTCGCCGGATCGACCGCCAGCCTCATCTGCATGGTCACCCTCTACGCCTACGCCCTGAGACGGATCCCGAAAGTGCCCGAGAACCCGCACGGCCCGGCGGATGCGGGCGTCGACACGTTCGATCGGTCAGGACTCGCCGTCCGGCCAAGCGTTTGAGTTCGGCGCAGCCGAAAACGGGTCGGCGCCGCGTTAATGTCGGGGCTGTGAGCACGTCCGTACTCTGGCGGGCCATACGGGCAGGTGGCAGACCGGCGCTCGCTCTCCTGGCAGGTGCTACCGCGTTTCCGCTTGTGGGCGTCCTTGTCCAGCACGTCGGGCCGTACATCCCGATCGAGATCCTCATCGTCTTCGGCATCGCCGGCATCGTCGCGATCACCCACTATGCCGGCGTCGTGTTCGGCGTCCCGGTAGCGCTGGCGAGCTTCCTCGCCTTCGACTGGTACTACCTGCCACCCACGCATCCGATCGGGATCCCCGCAGGCGGCGACCTGACAGAGGCCGTGGTGTTCCTCCTGCTGGCGACCGCCGTCGGCGAGTTCGCCGCCATGGCCCAGCGCCGGAGCGTGGCGGCGGAGACGGCGCGGAGCCTTCTCACCAGCGAGCAGGCGGCGTTACGGCGGGTGGCGACGCTGGTTGCGCAGGACGCGCCGCCGGCCGACGTGTTCGCCGCGGTGGCCGCCGAGGTCGGCAGGATCTTCGACACCGACCTTGCGACCGTGGTGCGCTTCGAGCCGGACTCCACCGCGACCGTGGTCGCCGTCTGGAGCAGACGACCAAGCGCTCTGCGGCCCGGCGTCAACTACAAGCTCGATGGTTCCGTCGTAGCGACGGCGGTGTTCCAGTCCCACTGCCCGGCGCGGGTCGACGACTACGCCCGAGTCCTCGGACCTGCCGCGGACCTGGCGCGACAACTGGGCATCTGCTCGACCGTCGCCGCGCCGATCGTCGTCGACCGGCGTCTCTGGGGGGCCGCGATCGCCGCCGTGACGCGGCCCGCCCCGCTTCCGGCCGAATCCGAGACCCGCATCTGTGACTTCACGGAGCTGCTGGCCGCCAGCATCGCCAACACCCAGAACAAGGCCGAGCTGACCACCTCCCGCGCCCGTATCGTTGCCGCGGCCGACGAGACACGGCGGCGGCTGGAGCGTGAACTCCACGACAGGGTGCAGCAGCGGCTCATCTCGTTGGCCCTCGAACTGACCATCGCCGAGTCATCCGCCCCGCCGGAACTGTCCGACCTGCACGTCCAGCTGTCGTCCGTCAAGGAGGGCTTGAAGGAGCTGGCCGACAGTGTGCGTGAGCTCTCGCGGGGGATCCATCCGACGATCCTGTCCGAGGGGGGTCTCGAGCCCGCGCTGAAGGCGCTGATCCGCCGCTCCACGGTTCCCGCCGACTACGACATACGCATCGACACCCGGTTTCCCGAGGGCATCGAGGTGGCCGCGTACCACGTCGTGTCCGAGGCGCTCAGCAACGTGGCGAAGCATGCCCGAGCATCGGGCGTGACGGTGCGGGTCAGCAACTCGGATCGCGCGCTCACCCTGTCTGTCCGCGACGATGGTTGCGGCTGCGTCGCCTCCGCCCGAGGTTCGGGTCTGACCGGTCTGGAGGATCGCGTCAAGGCGCTCGGTGGGACGATCGACGTCGTGGCCCCGCCGGACGGCGGCACGGAACTGCGCGCGACGCTCCCCGTCGTTTCGCACGGAGGCTCCCCGCCGAGCGATCTTGGACCTGTGGTCAGCCCTTAGGGACGAAGAGTCGCGCACCACGAGGTGCGGCACAGGAGTCTCCTGCTGCCGTCGATCATGTGCGTAACCGTGGCCGCGTTCGTCTCGCTTCAACGCGCCCAACCCTATTACGACCCCTGGTTGCCGCACTCAAGTCTTCTCGCCACGACCGCGGCGTGTTCTCATGCCGGAAGGCGGCGATCCCGCCTGCTTACAGCGGTCTGTGGAAGGTGAACGATGCGCAGAAGATCAACGCTACGGCTGGCGGTCATGACCGCTGCCGTGGCGAGTTTCGTGGCGGCGGTTGGCGGTTCCAGCGTGGCCGGCGCGGCCGGCGCCGTGCATGCCTCCGCGGGCGCCGCGGCGTGCGACCCGGGTGCCAGCGGGGCGAGGGTGGGCGAGGGCGCCACCGCTCAGGAGCCGGAGCTGTACCCGAAGAACGAAGCGAATGCCTACGGTGTGCTCAAGGATTCGCCGCGTCTGGCCAACGGCAGCGTCACCGTGCCCACGGTCTTTCACATGATCTCCGACCACCCGTTCGGCGCAGCCGAGAAGGATCGGTGGAACACGCTGATCGCGGCACAGATGGCGGTGCTCAACGATTCGTACTCGGGTCGCACGGCCGCGGACGCGTCCGACACACCGTTCCGGTTCTCGCTCACCAGCACGACCTGGACGGTGAACAGTGACTGGTACACCGTCGTGCCGGGCAAGAACGAGCGGGACATGAAGCGGGCGCTGTACACCGGCGACGCCCGAACCCTCAACGTGTACGCGGGCAACATCGGCGGCGGGCTGCTCGGCTGGGCGTACTTCCCGAAGGGGTACAACAACGGCCGCGACTACATCGACGGCGTGGTCATGCTCGACGAATCGATGCCCGGCGGGACGGCCGGCAAGTACGCCGAGGGCGACACCCTGACGCACGAGGTCGGGCACTGGCTGATGCTGGAGCACACCTTCGCGCACGGGTGCGCCGCGTCCGGCGACTTCGTGGCCGACACCCCGCGCGAGGCCATCCCTCAGTTCGACTGCCCGGTCGGCGCGGACACGTGCAGCGCTCCCGGGCTGGACCCGATCCACAACTTCATGGACTACTCGCAGGACTCGTGCATGAACATGTTCACCGCCGGGCAGGCGGAGCGGATGAGTGACGCCTGGGTGGCATTCCGCGCCGGTGGCGGGAAGTAGCCAGGGATCGAAGCCGACGGCCCGCAGCGCACCACCCGGTGCGCTGCGGGCCGCGTCATGTCCGCAAGGCGGCGGCTCGCAGCCGACGTCAGACGCTCCTGCCGGTCACGGAAGCGTGGAGCGCTGACGACGGTGCGCCGCCAGGCAAGCGCCGTCGCCACGATCAGGCATGACTCGAGCGCCATTTGTAAAGCACCTTGCCTTTCGCTTGGGCCCGTGCCATCCTGGCTGGGCTGGGGATCGTCAAATGCAAATGCCTGATGGTGGGTGCGAGCCCACCCGCAGGCCGGTGCGTTCTGCGAGAGGACCGTCATGGCCACCCCGTCCCTGCCACGACGACTCGGCGGGGCCCTCACCGGCCTCGGCGTTGTCGCCGCCCTCCTGTCCGCCACCACCGCTCCCGCCGCCGCCGCGACCGCTGTCGCGTTCAGCTCGGTCGTCCCGGCCCCGGTCACGGCCACCGCCACGCCCGGGGTCAGCCACGGCATCACCGCGTCCACCACCATCTACGCCGCGCCCGGTTCCGCACCGGCGGCGGCCATCGCCAACCAGCTCGCGGCCCGGCTGCGGGTCTCGACCGGGCTGCCGCTGCCGGTCGTCACCACCGTCGCCGGCCCGGCTGACGGGATCGCCCTGCTGCTCACCGGTGCGCCGCCCGGCGTCGGCGCCGAGGGCTACCAACTCGACGTCACCGCGAGCGCGATCACCATCCGGGCGAACCAGCCCGCCGGGCTGTTCCGCGGCGTGCAGACGCTGCGGCAGCTGCTGCCCGTGGCCGCCGACGCGGCGACCCTCCAGCCCGGACCATGGCCGGTGCCGGGCGGGCAGATCGTCGACCACCCGCGGTTCGCGCACCGCGGTGCGATGCTCGACGTGGCGCGGCACTTCTTCACCGTGGCCCAGGTCCAGCGGTACCTCGACCAGCTCGCGTTGTACAAGATCAACGTGCTGCACCTGCACCTGTCCGACGACCAGGGCTGGCGCATCGCCATCAACTCCTGGCCGAATCTGGCAACCTACGGCGGCGGCACGCAGGTCGGCGGCGGACCGGGCGGGTACTACACCCAGGCGGACTACACGGCGATCGTGAACTACGCGGCCGACCGGTACATCACGGTCATTCCCGAGATCGACATGCCCGGGCACACCAATGCCGCGCTCGCCTCGTACGCGCAGCTCAACTGCAACGGCGTGGCGCCGGCCCGGTACACGGGCACGCAGGTCGGGTTCAGTTCGCTGTGCGTGCCGCTGGAGCTGACATACACGTTCATCGACCAGGTGATCGGGGAGATCGCCGCGCTGACCCCGGGGCCGTACGTGCACATCGGCGGCGACGAGGCCAGCTCCACCACCGCGGCCGACTACTCGTACTTCATCAACCGGGTGCAGCAGATCGTCGCCGCGCACGGCAAGACCGTCGTCGGATGGCACGACGTGGCCAACGCCACCCTGCCGCCCTCGACGGTGGCCCAGTTCTGGGGCACCACCACCAGCAACGCGCCGCTGGCCGCGGCGGTGGCGAACGGCACCAAGGTGGTCATGTCCCCGGCCAACAAGACCTACCTGGACATGAAGTACCGCAACAACACGAGGCTCGGTCAGAAGTGGGCCGGTCTCATCGACGTGAACACGGCGTACGAATGGAACCCGGGTGCCTACCTCACCGGTGCCGGCGAGACCGCCGTGCTCGGCGTCGAGGCACCGCTGTGGTCCGAAACGCTCGTGACCACGGCCGACATCGAGTACATGGCCTTCCCGCGGCTGCCCGCGATCGCCGAACTGGGCTGGTCGCCATGGAGCACGCACAACCTCACCGCGTTCAAGCAGCGCCTCGGTGCGCAGGGACCACGCTGGAACGTCATGGGCATCAACTACTACCACTCGACCCAGGTCACCTGGCCGAGCGGCTCGTAACCGCCGGCGGAGCCGCAACGCCACCGGGCGCGCGGCCCCGCACACCCGTCGGAGGTGCAAAATGTCACGAAATCGGATGATGTATCGGCGGGCATTGGTCGCGCTCATGCTCACCGTGACCTCGGTCCTGACCATCGGTGCGCTCGGCCCCGGCGGCGCCTCGGCCGCCACCGTGGGCTCCACCGAGCTGACCTCGGGCTGGGCCCTGCGCTCCGCCACCGGCCTGGCCGACACCGGCGCCACGATCTCCCAGGTCGGCTACCCGGCCGCCGGCTGGAGCCCGGTCACCCTGCCCTCGACCGTGCTGGCCGGGCTGGTGGCGAACAACGTCTACACCGACATCTACGCCGGCACGAACCTGCAGTCCGTGCCGGACCTGACCGGCCAGGACTGGTGGTACCGCGGCCAGTTCACCGCCGCGGCCGCGAGCCCCGGGCAGGTCTACTGGCTGCGGCTGCAGGGCCTGAGCTACCGCGCCCAGGTCTGGCTCAACGGCACGCAGCTCGACGCGAACGCCGTCGGCACGTTCGTCTCGCACGAGTACAACGTCACCGGCGCCATCGTGCCCGGCGCGTTGAACGCCATCGCGATCCGGGTGACCCCGCCGCGGCACGCCTGCGCCGACCTGTCGGTGTGCACCGTCGACTGGAACCCTGAGGCGCCCGACATGAACGCCGGCATCTGGGGCCGCACGTCCGTCGACACGACGGGTCCGGTCGCCGTCCGTGACCCGTACGTCAAGACCGTCCTGCCACTGCCCGCCACCAATGCGGCCGACCTCACCGTCTACGCCGACGCGATCAACGCGACGGCGGCGCCGGTCACCACGACCGTCACCGCCACCATCAGCAAGCCGGGCCAGCCGACGATCACGGCCGGCCAGACCGTGACACTGGCGGCGGGCGAGCGCCGCGAGCTCGTCTTCGATCCCGCCGGCTACCCGCAGCTGCACGTCGTCAACCCCGTGCTGTGGTGGCCGTACCAATTCGGCAGCCCCGAGCTTTACCAGGTCACGACGGCGGCAAGCGTTTCCGGTGCGGCGTCCGACAGCAAGACGGTCAACTTCGGCGTCCGGCAGTTCACCGACTACCGCACGACGGTGCAGGGCACCTCCTTCGTCGGGTACAAGGTCAACGGCCAGCCGATCCTGTTCCGCGGCGGCGGGTACGTCTGGGACCTGCTGCAACGGTGGGACACCAAGACGAACAAGGCGCACGTCGACTACGTGAAGGGCATGGGCCTCAACACGATCCGCCTCGAAGGGACGCTCGGCAACCAGGAGCTCTACGACCTCGCCGACGCGGCCGGCATCATGGTCATGCCGGGATTCGTCTGCTGCAGCGCCTGGGAGAACGACAGCGGCTGGACGGCGGAGCAGACCACCGTCGCCCAGGCATCGCTCAACACCCAGATGCGGGCCCTGCGCGCGCACGCCAGCACGTTCATGTGGAACTACGGCAGCGACCAGCCGCCGACGGCGGCGCATCTGACCGCGTACAAGAACATCGCCGCCGGCCTGCACTGGCAGAACCCGACCGTGGACAACGTCGCGACCTGGTCCAACGCGAACGCGGGCATGAAGATGGACGGCCCCTACAAATGGGAGCCGCCGGTGCTGTGGTGGGACCTCACCCGCCAGGGCTCGGCGTTCGGGACCACCGGTGAGGAGGGCACCGAGGCGCCGCCGCCGCTGGAGAGCCTCTCGCGGTTCCTCACCCCGGCACAGACCTGGCCGGTCGGCAACCCGGCCTGGAACTACCACGTCGGCCGGGGCGGCAGCGTCTTCGACAACACCGACGTCTACACCACTGCCCTCAACCGGCGCTACGGCACCACGACCAGCGCCGCGGACTACTCGAAGAAGTCCGAGGTGATGAACTACGAGAACACCCGCTCGTTCTTCGAGGCGTGGAGCGCCCGGCAGCACACCCAGTCGTTCGGCAGCATCTGGTGGATGCAGAACAACGCCTGGCCGGCGCTGCACTGGAACCTCTACGACTACTACTTCAAGCCGGGCGGATCGTTCTACGGCACCAGGAAGGCCACCGAGCCGGTCCACATCGCCTACGACTACTTCACCCGCAACGCATACGTCGTGAACTCCACCCTCACCGGCCGGACCGGGCTGACCGCCACCGCCACGGTGTACAACGTCCCGGACCTGACCCAGAAGTACACCACCAGCGTCGCGGTCGGCGCGCCCGCGAACGCCTCCGCGCCGATCCTGACGCTGCCGGCGATCACCGGACTGACGTCGACCTACTTCGTCCGCCTCCAGCTGAAGGACTCCAGCGGCACGACCGTCAGCAACAACCTCTACTGGTACTCCACCACGGCCGACGCGCTGGGCAACAAGAAGAACTGGTACTCCACCAGCATCAAGACCTACGCCAACCTCACCGGGCTGAACAGCCTCGCCGCCAACACCGGCGTCACCACGGGCGTGTCCCGATCGGTCGCCGGCGGGCAGGAGACGGTCACGATCACGTTGACCAACACGAGCCCGACCAACGTCGCGTTCTTCGTACGACCGGAGGTGACCGCCGGCAGCGGCGGCAACGAGGTCGTGCCGGTCACCTACACCGACAACTACGTCTCGCTCTTCCCCGGCGAGTCGACCCGGATCACGGCGGTCTACGCCACCGCTGATCTGGGCGGGTTGCCCGCCCATCTGCGGGTGCGCGGCTACAACGTCCCGACCGTCTCGGTGCCGGTGCCTTGATCCGGAGCGCGGGGGCGGTGGGTCGCAGGCCCGCCGCCCCGGCGTCGCCGGTGTCAGCGGGCGGGTGCCGTCCGGTCGAGGACCAGGTCGCGTGCCTCGGCCAGGCCGACGGCGAGCGCGCCGAGCAGGACGGCGTCCGTGCCGAGCGTGGAGACCTCGATGCGGGGCGGATGCAGCGCGACGAGGTTGCGGAGCCGCTCGGCGACCGGGCCGGTGAGCAGGTCGCCGGGCTGGCTGCCGACGCCGCCGCCGAGGACGACGAGCTCCGGATCGAGCACCGCCGTGATCCCGGCGAGCGCGTGGCTGACATGGTCCACCACTCTGGACACGACCAGCCGCGCGGTCTCGTCGCCGGCACGGGCGGCGTCGAAGACGTCCTTCGCGTTCGCCGCGTCGTGCAGGCCCATCCGCTGCGCCAACGCGACCACACCGTCGGCCGAGGCCACCGACTCGAACATGCCGCGGCGCCGCGCGGCGGGCGCGTCCAGCAGGGGGTCGCCCTCACCGACCGGCAGGTAGCCGATCTCGCCGGCCGCGCCGCGGAACCCGCGGTACAGCTTGCCGTCGATCATGATGCCCATGCCGGTGCCGGTGCCGATGGAGACGTAGACGAAATGCTGGACACCGCGGCCGAGCCCGTAGCTCGCCTCACCGACGGCCGCCAGGTCGACGTCGTTCTCCACCACATACGTCGAGCCGGCGATGCCCGCCAGCCGCTCGACGCTCCCGCGCCGGTCCCAGCCGGGCAGGTTCGGTGCCAGATGCAGGGCGCCGGTCGCCTTGTCGTGGATGCCGGGGGTACCGAAGACGGCGAGCGTGATGTCGTCGCGCGTGATGCCGGCCGTGGCGACCATCTCCTCGGCGAGGCGGGTGAGCTGCGCGACGAGGTCGCGGGCGCGGGTCCCCCGCGACGACTCGTCCTTGCGCGCGACGACCGTGCCGACCAGGTTGGCCAGGCCGACGCGGACGTACGAGCGGCCGACGTCGACCGCGAACACCCAGCCAGCTTCGGGGCGCACCTCGTACAGCACCGCGGAGCGTCCGGCCGCGCCCGCGCGCATCCCGACCTGGCGCAGCAGCCCGGCGCGTTCGAGGTTGGTGAGCGCCACGGCCACGGTGGGTTTGGACAGCCCGGTGTGCTGGGCCAGCTCGGGGCGCGACACCCTGCCCAGCCGGAAGATCTCGGCGAAGACGGCGCGCTCGTTCATCACCCGCAGCACGCTGGTCGTGCTCGCGGTGCCGGTGGTCTGCACCTGACCAGCGTGCCATACCAGTTAAGAAAGGTCATTTATCAAATTCGTAAAGGACCTTGCCAAGGTCCGCCAGGTGGCTCAGCATGCTTGCAGAACCCTTCTCAGGAAAGGTGTCCCTCCGTGAGAGCCAGATGGTTCGTCGCAGTCGTCGTCGCGGCCGCCGTTGTCAGCGGGTGTGGCGGCAACGCCAAAGACAAGCCGACCGGCGACGACGCGCCGACGATCGCGTTGTTCCTGCCGGAGTCCAAGACGACCCGGTACGAGGCGTTCGACCGGCCCCTGTTCGAGGCCAAGGTGAAGGCGCTGTGCGCCGACTGCAAGCTGCTCTACGCCAACGCCGACCAGGACGCCGCCAAGCAACAGCAGCAGGTGGAGGCCGCCCTGGCCCAGGGCGCCGACGTGCTGGTGCTCGACGCCGTCGACGCCAGCGCGGTCGCGTCGCTGGTGAACCAGGCCAAGCAGAAGAAGGTGCCGGTCATCGCGTACGACCGGCTGATCTCCGAGATCAGCTACGAGTACTACGTCTCCTTCAACAACGTCCGGGTCGGCGAGATGCAGGGACAGGCCCTGCTCGACGCGCTGACCAAGGCCGGGACGGCCGACAAGGGCAAGATCGTCATGCTCAACGGCGCCCCGACCGACCCCAGCTCGGCCGACTACAAGACCGGTGCGCACAAGGTCCTCGACGGCAAGGTCCAGATCGGCCGCGAGTTCGACACGCCCGACTGGAGCCCGGACAAGGCCCAGCAGGAGATGGAACAGGCCATCACCGCGCTCGGCCGGGACACCATCGTCGGCGTGCTGTCCGCCAACGACGGCATGGCCGGCGGTGCGATCGCGGCGATGAAGCGTGCCGGCTACCCGACCCTGCCGCCGATCACCGGCCAGGACGCGGAACTCGCGGCGGTGCAACGGATCCTGACCGGAGAGCAGTACATGACCATCTACCTCGACATCCGTCAGGAGGCGGAGAAGTCCGCGGAACTGGCCGTCGCGCTCGCCAAGGGCGAGAAGCCGGCCGCGCCGACGAAGGTCGCCAACGGCACCGCGGACATCCCCGCGTTCCTGCTCGACCCGATCGCGGTCACCGCGGACCGGATCAAGGACACCATCGTCAAGGACGGCTTCTACAAGGCGTCCGACATCTGCACCGGACCGGTCGTCCCGGCGTGCACCAAGGCGGGAATCCAGTAGTGCTCGCCGCCTCGAACATCAGCAAACGCTACGGTGCGGTCCAGGCTCTCGACGGGGTGAGCCTGGACCTGCCGGACGGCGAGGTGGTCGCCCTGGTGGGCGACAACGGCGCCGGCAAGTCGACCCTCGTCAAGGTCCTCTCCGGCGTCGTCACCGCGGACGACGGGGCGATCGAGCAGGACGGCCGCCCGGTCCGGATCGCGAGCCCGCACGAGGCGCAGCAGCTCGGCGTGTCGACCGTCCACCAGGACCTCGCGCTCTGCGAGAACCTCGACGTCGTCGGCAACCTGTTCCTCGGCGCCGAACGCCGTCGCTGGACGGTGCTCGACCACATCCGGATGGAGCGCTCGGCACGGGACCTGCTGTCCTCGCTGGACGTCCGGATCCGTGACATCCGGGTGCCCGTCGCGATGCTCTCCGGCGGCCAGCGGCAGTCCGTCGCCATCGCCCGGGCGCTCATCGGCGAGCCGCGGGTCGTGATCCTCGACGAGCCGACCGCCGCGCTCGGCGTCGAACAGACCGCGCAGGTGCTCGACCTGATCCGCCGCCTGCGCGACCGGGGGCTGGCGGTGCTCGTCATCTCCCACAACCTGGCCGACGTCCGGGCGGTGAGCGACCGGATCGTGGTGCTCCGGCTGGGCCGCAACGCGGGCGAGTTCAGCACCGCGGAGTCCACCCCGGAGGCCGTCGTCGCCGCCATCACCGGAGGCACCGTATGACCACGACACTCGTCAAGCCGCTGCAACCGTTGCGCGCGGCGACGCGTACCGACCTCGGCGCATGGCCGGTCGTCGGCGGCCTGATCCTGATCGCGGTGGTGTTCGGGTCCCTCAACGAGCACTTCCTGTCGGCGGAGAACCTCACCAACCTGGCCCTGCAGATGGCGGCCACCGGCACCATCTCACTCGGCATCATCATGGTGATCCTGCTCGGCGAGATCGACCTGTCGGCCGGCTCGGTCAGCGGCCTGTGCGCGGTCGTCATGACGATCCTGTCCGTGCGCCACGGCTGGCACCCGCTGGTCGCGGTCGCCGCGGCGCTCGGCTGCGCCGTGCTGGTCGGCCTGCTGCACGGCTGGATGTTCACCAAGCTGCGGATGCCCTCGTTCGTCGTCACGCTCGCCGGGCTGATCGGCTGGCAGGGCCTGATGCTGTACCTGCTGGGCCGCGGCGGGACGATCAACCTGCCGTTCGACGGGCTTCTCGCGCGGCTGAGCGACACCTGGCTGCCCCCGTGGGCCGGCTGGCTGGTGGCCGCGCTCATCGTCGCCGGTTGGTGCGCCGGCGCACTGGTCAACCGGCGGCTGCGCCGCGAGGCCGACCTGCCGGTCACCTCCGGCCTGTGGCTGACCCTGCGGCTGGCCGGCCTGGCCGGCGTCCTCGCGGTGGTGGTGCTGGTGCTGACCGCTGACCGCGGGGTGCCGCTGCTGCTCGTCATCTTCGGCACCCTGGTCGTGTGCCTCGACCTGATGCTGCGGCACACCGTCTTCGGCCGTCACATGTACGCGGTCGGCGGCAACGCCGAGGCGGCGCGCCGGGCCGGTATCAACATCACCCGGATCCGTGTCCTCGCGTTCGTCGCCGGGTCCGCCCTGGCCGCGTTCGGCGGGATTCTCGCGGCCAGCCGGCTCGCCGCGGTCAACCAGAGCTCCGGCGGCAGCGACACCCTGCTCATGGCGATCGCCGCGGCGGTCATCGGCGGCACGTCGCTGTTCGGCGGCCGGGGCCGGGCCTACGCCGCGCTGCTGGGGATCCTGGTGATCCAGTCGATCACCAACGGCATGCTGCTGCTCAGCGTCGACTCCTCGGTGCGGTACATGGTCACCGCCGCGGTGCTCGCCGTAGCCGTGGCGATCGACTCGCTCGCCCGGCGGGGGCAGCCCAGGTGACGCGGCACGTACTGGCGATCGACTTCGGCGGCACCAAGGTCGCGCTGGGAACGGCGGCCGTCGACGCGCCCGACGGCCGCCCGCACACCATGATGCGCCTGCCCACCCAGGGCTCCAGGGGGGCGCTGCAGGTCGTCGAGCGCACCCTGACGGCCGCGCGGGACCTGCTCAGCACCCCGGCAGCGGTGGGGGTCTCGACCTTCGGCGTGGTCCGCGACGACGTGATCCGCCTGGCCCCGAACGTGCCCGGATGGGACGGCATGGCACTGCCCCGGCTCCTGCGGACCGAGTTCGGTGACACCCCCGTCGCGATCGACAACGACGTCAACGCCGGTGCCGCCGCCGAGCTGCGCTGGGGAGCCCTCCGCGGCGTCGACATCGGCCTCTACGTCAACCTGGGCACCGGTCTGGCCGCCGCGCTGGTGGCCGGCGGCCGGGTCCTGCCCGGTGCCCACGGCGCCGCGGGCGAGATCGGCTACCTGCGCGACTCCGCCGCCGCCCCGGCCTTCGCCGACGGCCACGCCCCGCTGGAGGAGGCGGTCTCCGGCAGCGCCCTGGCCCGCCGTGGCTCAGCCCTGCTCGGCCGGGAGGTGACCGCCGCCGAACTGTTCGAACTGCACGCCGAACCCGGCGTCGGCGAACTGCTGGACGAGGCACTGGACACCCTGTCCCGGACGATCGCCAACCTCTGCATCACCCTCGACCCGCAACGCGTCGTCATCGGCGGCGGCTTGATGGGTGCCGCCCAGCACATCCTCCCGCGGGTGGCGACAGCCCTCCAGCGCTCGGTGCCCTTCCCGCCACAGCTGACGACCGCCACCTTCGTCGACGACGCCCCGCTCGTCGGTGCCCTTGCCCTGGCCCTGGCGCTGGCGTGATCCGATCGGCGCCCGGGCTGCCGGAGGCACGATGAGTTGGCGCCCGGCGAATAGTGTGCGTCGCATGACGGACGCACAGGAGAAGGCGAAACCGGTTCGCCGGTGGCGCCGGCGGGTGGTGCTCGGCGCGGCCGCCGCGCTGCTGCTCACCAGCGCGCCATGGCTGTGGACACAGATCGCCGCGCGCGGCCACGTGCACGACGAGGCGGATGCGCCGGCCGCCGACGTCGTCATCGTGCTCGGCGGCGAAGTGGCGGCGGACAAACGCACGCCCGCGCCACGCCTGGCCGGCCGGCTGGACACCGCCGCCGCACTCGTGGACAGCGGCCGCGCCCGGGTGATCCTGGTATCCGGCGACGGCGGCGGCGAGTCCGGCGACGAACCGGCCGTGATGACCGCATACCTGACCGGCCTCGGCATCGTTCCGCGCCGCATCGTGGCCGACCCGCACGGCCTGGACACCTACGACACGTGCGTACGGGCGCGGGACGTCTACGGCATCACCCGGGCCCTGGTCGTCACCCAGGCCTACCACCTGTCCCGCGCGGTGACACTGTGCCGGCAGGTCGGCATCGACACCGACGGCGTGAACGCCCGCTGCGGCGGCTGCTCCGCCGGCCTGCTGGCCAGCAAGGCCGTGCGCGACTACTTCGCCAGCGGCAAGGCCGCCTGGGACGCGGTACGCGGACGACCACCGGCGATCACCTCACCGCCGAACCCACAGGTCCGAGACGCCCTGCAAACCGGTTGAACGCCGGCCCCGCGGCACGTCGACGATGAGCGCGGGGTCGAGCTCGGTGTGCTCCTTCCCCGTCAGGAGGCATCGAGGCTAAGCTGCCAACCGTCGGCTACCACGGGGAGTTCACGCATGCTACGGGTCGCAACGCCGGTCGCTGCTCTGCTGGTGGCGGCGGGTGCACTGAGCGGCTGCAACACACCGTCGGAAGACTCGCCTCCGGCTGCGAAGGTGACCCACACGGTGACCTACGAGCTGTTCCACTCCGGCGGTCCCGGATTGAAGATCGTCGGCGCCTACACCGACGAGCGTGGCGCGTCGGCGTCGTTCGACACCCCGCAGTCGACCTGGACGACGCAGGTCGCCATCGTGTATCCGGACGTCACGACCGTGGTCCTCGGCGGCAACGCCGCCCCGGACGGCGACGCCGTGATCGGCACGCAGATCCCGCAGCTGCAGTGCATCCTGTGGGTCGACGGCTCGATCGTCGCCCAGCGGCACTCGCTGAGCCCGCGGTGCGAGGCGAAGCTCACCGGCACCGTCACGACACCGAAGCCCGGCTCGCCCGCGCCATCAGCATCCCGCTGACCCGTCAGCCTCGCAGCGGCTGCGCCAGGGCCGGTGCCCAGATCCAGTGGGCCGGGCGGGTGGCGCGCGGTTGGTAGCGTCCGCGCGCATGGGTGGCATCGGGTTCTCGATCAGCATTGACGGCGACGGTGACGTCGACACGGCGCGCGTGGCGGTGTGGGAGGAGATGCGGACGTTCGCGCAGTGGTTCCATGTGCTCGGCGGCAAGGCCTACGACGAGCTGGACCACTACCTCGACGGGCTCGAACCGGCCGCTGAGCCGCATCGGGCCGGGGACCGGCGGATGTACTGGTGGTTTCCCAGCCCCGCCGGCAGCTGCCTGCGCTCGATGCTCGCCTGGGCGCACTGGTGCGCCGTCGCCGTCGCCGTCGACTGGGAGCGGGTCGGGTACGTCGCCAGGCGGCACGGGGCCACCATCACCGGGCCGCGGCCCGAAGCGACGGCGGGCGACGAGCGGTTCGTGGTCCTGCGCGACCGGCTGTGGCTCGTGGAGGACGACGGGCTGCGGGGCGACAACCTCCTGCTGCCGCTCGACGAGCTGACCGAGGAGGAGACCGGCCGCGTCGGCGCCGCGCGGAAGCGGTGCGGGTGCGTGGTCTGCGCCGGGCTGCGGCCCGATCCCGAGATCCTCGCGGCGGTGCTCGCCGACCTGCACGGGGCCGACGACGGCCGGGCCGTGCAGGCCGCGTGGCACCTCGAGCGGATGGACAGCGTCACGCCCGAAGCCCTGGAGGCGCTCGTGCGGGTCGGCGCGCAGCCCGGACGGTTCCACTACGACGACTTCAGCCACCCGATCACGCGCTGCGCCGGCCGCGTGCCCGGCGCGTGGACGCAGCTGATGGCCCTCGCGCCCGAGGTGGGCCACGACGGGAGGGACATGGCCCTGCAGGCGTTGTTCCCGTTGTACCGAGCGCCGCAGCGCACCGAGGACGAGCGGGACGCCTACCGGGCGGCGCTGCGGGCCGCCCTCGCCGAGTACCGCAGCGACACCGCGTTCTACCTGCTCAAGGACCTGGGCTAGAACGTGACCCAGCCGTCGAAGCCGCCCGGGGACGGGCAGTCGGCCCCATGGATACTCATGACCATGCGCACCCTGCCCCGTCATCGGCTCGCCGGGCTGGCCGTCCTCGTGACGGCCGGCCTGGCCTGGCTGACGGCCTGCGACGATGCGGTCCACCACGCGCCGTCGACGAAGATGCTCATCGGTGTCTCCAACGCCGGCGGCACGCCGTCGCTGGAGGTCCGCTTCTGCTCCGGGCAGCGGACGCAGTTCATCGTGCTCCATGACGACACCACGCCGACAGCTCTACCGACAGCGGCACGGACCCAGGGTGACTTCAGCGACGACCTGTGGCACATCACGAACCAGTCCGACAACCGCTCGTCGTACACAGTCCAGTTCGGCACCGTGCCGGCGGGCTGGCGCGACGACCGGAGCGGCCCGATCGCCCTGAGCCCGGACACGGAGTATTCCCTGCGGGCGCACGGCGGACCGATGCCGTCGGTGAGAGTCACCTTCACCGGCTCGGAGGTGACGGCGCTCACCGACGGCCAGATCCTCACGGTCGGCGAGGACAACGTGTCCGAGACGGTCATGTCCTCGGCGGACTTCGAGGCGGAGGCGAAACGCCGCTGCTGACCTGCGCTTGGCGCTGGGGCCGCCCGGTTGACGTCCGGGCGGCCCTCAGGGATTACACGACGACGACGCAGGCGCCGATCTCCGACGTCGAGGCGTAGGTGGCCGCGGCCGGCATCTCGGTCGCGGTGGCCATGACCACGGTGCCGGCCGGGGTGGCGACGGGCGGTACGGTCGCCGCGACGACGTTGCCGTTGGCGTTGGTGACGACCGTGACGGCGCCGAGGAAGGTCTCCGCCGGGCTCACGCCGCCCACGCCGCAGGCCGCGGCGGCGAAGAACTCGACCCGGAACATGGTCAACGGGGTGCTGTTCAGGCGCCAGTTGATGGTGGTGACAGCCGCGGCGAAGGTGGCGGCCGTGATGATCGGGTAGTTCTGCAGGTTGTTGGCGCCTGCGTCCGGGTCCTGGAAGTCGTTGGGCACGACCGCGGGCGGCGCCAGCGCCAGGTCGAGGTTGATGCCGAGGCCGACGTTGCCGTAGTCGAGGTTGCCGAGGATGTCGTTGCCGACCGCGCCGGCGCTCAGCGCGATCCCGGCGAGGCCGTTGAAGGCAATCCGGTTCGGCGGGACGAGCGGGTCGACCGAGCCGATGTGGTTGGTGTCGGCGTCCGTGATCAGGATGCCGTTGAGGGTGTTGGACAGGGTGATCGCGCCGGTGGGGTCGGTGCCGATCGCGTTGCCCCGGATCACGGTCTCGTCGGTGGCGGCGTCGAGCTCGATGCCGTTGGCGCGGTTGGTGCCGATCACGTTCGCCGATCCCGTGTCGTCACCGCCGATGATCGTCCGGTCGGCGCTGACCGTGATGCCGTTGCCGGTGTTGGGCAGCGGCACCAGCGTTCCGGCGGCACCGATCGCCGTGCCGATGCGGTTGCCCTTGATGTCCTGGTCGTTGCCGTCGACCCGGACGCCGTCGCCGTCGTTGCCGGAGATGGTGTTGCCGCCGCCCGCGTCGTCGGTGCCCAGGGAGTTGACGGTGCTGCTGCGCAGCCAGACGCCGTCGCCGCCGTTGCCGATGTCCACCGGGCCCATCGGTCCGGGCGCGACGCCGATGAGGTTGCCGACGATCTGGTTGGACCCGGCGATCCCGTCCACCTCGAGACCCACGCCGGTGTTGCCGGACACGACGTTGGCGGTGCCGGTGAGGAAGCCACCGATCTCATTGGAGTTGCTGCTCACCTCGATGCCGCTGTCGTTGGCGAGGGCCCCGGTGGCGGTCGCGTTGACGCCGATCAGGTTGCCGTGGACGATCGTGAAGTCGGCGCCGTTGTCGATGTCGAGGCCGATGCCGGGGTTGCCGGAGATGACGTTGCCGCCGCCGGCCTCGTCGCTGCCGATCTGGTTGCCGGCACCGTTCACCAGGATGCCGCCACTGCCGTTGCCGAGCGCGTTCGTGCCGGTCGCGTCGCTGCCGATGCGGTTGCCGAGCACCTTGGTGCCGGTGCCCTGCAGTTCGACGCCGTACAGCCGGTTGCCGGAGATGAGGTTGCGGTCGGCCGGGTGCTCACCGCCGATCTGGTTGTCGGCGCCGAGGACGATCACGCCGGAGTCGTTGTTCTGCAGGGCGACCGCGCCGGCGTTGCCCGTGCCGATGTAGTTGCCGCGGATGAGGTTGTGATCGCCGCGCACGCAGATGCCGGCGCCGCCGCAGTCGCCGCCGGCCCCGGCGACGCTGTTGATGACGAGCCCGGACACGGCGCTGTTGTCGGCGTCGATGGTCAGGCCGGTGGTCATGAACGTTCCGTTGATGACCACGGTGAGCGTGGCCGGGGTGGTCGCGGTCGCCGGGGACGCGCCCGGTTCGGTGTAGCCGGCGATGATCAGCGGATCGGTGATCGCCGGCAGGTCGCTCTGCGGGACGATCACCCGCGGCCCGGCGCCGGGCAGGGCGAACGTGATCGAGTCGAGCCCGGGGCTGCCGTTGGCCATGTCGATGGCGTCCCGCAGCGACCCGGCCCCGGTGTCGTTGACGTTCGTGACGACGTAGATCGCGAAGGCGTTCGCCGGAGGCGCGGGCACCCCAAGGCCGGCGCAGGTGAGCACCAGGGCGGTGATCGCCGCCCGGCGGATGGTCGATCGGTTCAAAGCCGTTTCCTTTCGCCACGCCGGCCGAACGGTTCGGCCGGTCGAGTCGTGGCTCAGGGTGTCGACCAGGCCTGCCATGCACCTTGCACAAACCTTCGCCGCGCAGGCCGGCGCCGCATCCGCGGCCGCACGCGCACGCCCATGGCCCATGCCCGCCTCGCGTGCCATGCCCGCGGATGGCGCCGGCCGGCCCACGTGAGCCTGTAAGACGAACGGCCCCTGACGCGACGACGGTGGGCGAGGTCCGCTGTGCATTTGTGCATGTGAATTGCACGCGGACGTTGAGTGTCCCCACCTACGCTCCGCCGGCACGACCAATCCGAGTGCATTGTCCGGTGGCCGCGCGCCGTGGTCATGATCCGCGGCCGCGCCACGGAAAGTACAACGAAGGAGAACAAGTGGTCAAAATAGGATATCGAAGGGCCCGTCCAGGTCCCTTCGCCGGCCGATGGGGTCGGCTGCTGGCGTCTGCGCTGGTGGCACTGGCCGTCAGCACGGGCAGCGTGGTGGTGCTGCCGACGACGGCGCACGCGGCGCCCGTCTCGACCGACCCGGAACAGCGCCGCCGGGGCCTGTTCTCGGCGTACATGCGCAGCCGGACGAGCGGTCATGAGGGCCTGCGCAACATGTACGTCAGCGCGGAGATGGTCGGCTACAAGCAGCTGAACCCGAACGCCACGGCGAGGCAGGTGCTCGAACACGGCGTCAAGATGAACGAGTACTACAAGAGCCACCTGGTCGCCAACGACCTGGAACGCCCGATGTACCTGTTGGCGACCAAGCTTCTCGAGCTGACCGCGAAGAATCCGGCCGGCTCGATCGCCGCCCCCATCCTGCAGCAGATGATGCAGGAGACGCTCGGCAAGCAGCTGACCAAGTACGGGACGATGGTCGACGAGATCTATGCGTCGCAGTTCGAGAGCGCATACCTCACCCAGGTCTTCCAGGTCATGGACAACCAGTGGACCGCGGTGGCCACCTACGGCGCCAACGACCCGGAGTTCCGCGCCGCGTGGAACGGCTACATCGGCGCCCTGTACGGCGTCTCGGCCGACGCCACCGTGGAGGCGCTCGAGGCCGACCCGCTGATCGGTACGTTCGTCGACGTACAGGCGCTGAAGGATCTCCAGGTCAACTCCGATCTCTACCTCGCGGAGGGCAACCGGCAACTGACCAAGCTGCTCAAGGAGATCAACGCGCAGGTCGGCGCGACCAACGCGGAGCTCGATCGGTTGAACACCAAGTTCCCCGTGCAGGGCGCCAACCCGAGCCCGTCCGACTATGAGGTGGCGAAGGCCAACGCGGCGGCCCGGCAGGTGTGGATCGACCAGGCGGCGGGCGCGGTGAAGCTGCTGTCGATCCTGGTCGGCTTCGCTAACAAGGATGCGGGCAAGTTCGTGTCGGTCGCCGGCAACGCGGCCGTCCAGATCGCCACGGCGGTCAACAACTTCCTGCCCACGATCGCGGCCAAGGGTCTGAGCGGCGCGCTGTTCTCGATGACCGGCATCGGGCTGGCCGCCAACGTGCTCGGCGCCGTCCAGTCGCTGTTGCCGCTGTTCGCGTCCGGGCCGTCACCGGAGCAGCAGATCCTCGAGCAGATGACGGCACTGAAGGAGCAGGTCAAGGACCTCAAAAACGAGATGAACGAGCGGTTCAACCGCATCGAGACGGCTCTGGGGAATCTCTACGACGCGCTGTACGACCAGTTCGACGTGGTGGTGAAGCTGCACCAGGCGACCCAGGCCCAGCTCCAGACGATCACGGCCAACCTCGCCAAGCTGACGGAGCAGGTGGACTACTGGGGTCATGCACTCCTCACGGCCGACCAGCAGGCCGGGAAGGACGCCGTCATCACGACGATGAACAACTCGCTGGACTACCGGTTCAGAGCCGGCCGGGAGATGTCGTCCACCTACTACTTCGACGCGGCGACGTCCCTGCAGGGTGCCGCGTCGAACAAGAGCACAGTTCACCCGCAGGCCGCGCCACTCGGCGTGCAAGCTCCGGAGAACGCGCTGCGCGACTACGGGCAGTACGGTTCCATCGCATGGCTGAACCAGTACGCCTACGCGAATCTCGGTCTGCCGCAGACGAGCAGAGTCAGCGACACGCCATCGGTGGAGTTCTGGCTGCTGGCCGCCGAGGGTTACAAGACGCTGCTCGCGCAGAACCCGGCGCAGGCGTCGACGGTCAACGGCGTGACGGCTGACGTCACCAACGCGGGCGAGGCCATCCAGTACGCGGTGCGGCAGTTCAGCCTGCCACAGCCGGCAGGAGGCCCGCGGCTGAACCCGGTCTACACGAAGTTGCTGGAGACCTACCGCACCACCGCGTCCGCGATGGCCACCGAGTTTCAGAAGAAGGAGCTCGCCGCGCTGAACCAGGCCACGGACGTCAACATCGCCGGACTGCCCAGCCAGCAGGTGCCGAAGCCGGCCGAAGAGCCGGGCGGCATCTCCGTCTGCGCCGGGTCCGGCATGACCGCCTCCCGCCCGAGCAACGTGGTCAGCCTGGACCTGAACGAGTTGTGGGTCGCCAACCGCGGACGGGCTGAGACCCCGGTGCAGACCTGCTACCAGGCCGCGTGGGTCAACATGACCGAGCCGCCGGAGCAAACCGACAAGCCCTACGCGCTCTACGCCGACCTGGAGGTGCAGTTCCGGGTGCAGCAGGTGTGGAACGGCCAGCCGGTCGTCGCGCGCACCTGGACGAAGGTGATCCCGTACGGGAAAATGGCGCAGGTCTACCCGCCGCGGGACACCCGCAAGTCGTGGCTGACCAAACCCGACGACGCGATGCGGGCGAACTGGGTGTCGACGTACAAGGCGACGTTCCAGCAGTCCGCCACCCGCTCCGACAATGCCGAAGCGGTGCGGAAGGTGCGTGACTGGCTGTACGGCGCAGCCGGGCAGTACTACGCAGACGTGACGCGAGAGCTGCTCACACCCGGTACGACGCTCAACGACCTCAACACGAAGCTCACCCAGACCGTCATGCTGCTCGAGGCATACACGAAGCTCGGCTTCGCGAAGTCGATGCGGCAGGACGAGAGAGTCGGGCTCTACCTGCTGGGGACGGAGCGGGTGCCCTCGGACCACGGCGAGCAGCGGGTGCTGGCGCCGTTCGCGACCGCTCGCGACAACTACTGCTCGTCCGTGACGGGCGACGGCAAGTGCGTGGTGAAGGCCCCGGAGGCAGGCAAGCCGGAGCCGACCGCGACCGCCGGCCAGAAGCCGACGTTCGTTCCCTGCACGAACTACACCACGAAGGATCCGATCGGAGGGTGCTTCAACGAGCTGCAGGGCACCCGGTCCGAGCTGCTGCGGCAGCGCCTCGAGGAAGCCACTGTCCGGATCGCCACCGTGCCGGGATTCACCGAGGGTATCGCCGCGGTGGACTACATGCTCGGCGCCATCCAGACGGCCGAGCAGGTCGCCAAGCACCCGCTCGACCTGGCCTACGGGAAGCCCGCGACCGCGTCCAGCGTGGAGATCCCGGCCCTGGCGGCGATGTACGCCGTGGACGGCGACCCCGGCACCCGGTGGTCGAGCCTGTACAGCGACCCGCAGTGGCTGCAGGTCGACCTCGGCTCGACGAAGTCGATCTCCCGGGTGCGGCTGACCTGGGAGTTCGCGTACGCGCGGGGCTACGAGGTCCAGTTGTCCAACGACGGGACCAACTGGGACACGGTCTACTCGACGGGTGAAGGGGACGGCGGCGTGGACGACCTCACGGTGGAGAGATCGGGCCGCTACCTGCGGATCTACGGCACCGCCCGGGGCACGTCGTATGGCTACTCGCTTTGGTCGGTCGAGGCCTTCGCATGACGTCCCTCTGACGGCATGGCGTCGGGGGGGGGGGGGCGCCCCCCCCCCCCCCCCCCCCCCACGCCAAGATGCGGCGCGAGCGCGAGGCGAGGGTCTGCAGGCGCCACCACAACAACCCCCACCAGGCCGCCGCCAACGCGCGCG
>NZ_JBEXUD010000034.1:0-127255 GCF_040614215.1 Dactylosporangium sp. NPDC006015 | reverse complement strand
CGTGTCCCTCCCCGTCGTCATCGGCTTCACCATCCTCCAGCGCTATCTGGTCGCCGGCCTCACCGCCGGCGCCGTGAAGGGCTGAACACCCCGCCGCTGAACGCCCCTTCCGCTGAACACCCCGCCCCAGCCCAGGAGCACACCCATGTCACTCAGCCGCCGCAACATACTCAAGCTCGGCGCGTTCGGCACCGTCCTCGCCGCCTGCGCCCCATCGACCAGCACCCCGAAGCCCGCCGGCACCGAAGGCCTCAAGGACGACGGCGTCAAAGAGTTCCCGCTGACCAGCTGGGCCTACAACGAGGCCGTGACGAAGGAGCCCCTGCAGGCGGCGATCGACAGGTACGCCGCCGCGAACGCCGGGACGAAGATCAGCACGCCGTCGTACCCGTACAACGACTACCTCAACCAGGTCCTGCTGCAGGTGCAGGGCGGCCAGCTGACCGGCGCCGTCCAGCTCGACGTCGCCTGGCTCGCCACCCTCGCCGCCACCGGCAAGCTCCTGGACCTCAAGAGCGTCGCCGCCGGCCAGGACTACGCGGCCGCCCCGCTCGCGCTCGGCCAGTCCAAGGGCGTGCAGTATGGCCTGCCGTGGACCACCGCCGGCATCGGCCTCATCAGCAACACCGAGCTGCTGACGAAGGCCGGCGTCACGAGCGCCCCGAAGACGATCGCCGAGTTCGAGGCGGCGCTCACCGCCGTCAAGGGCCTCGGCGGCGGGGTCGTGCCATGGGCCGGGATGACGAAGGTCGACCAGCTCAAGGACATCATCCCGTGGCTGTGGGAGTTCGGGTCGCCGATCGTCGAGAACGACAGGATCGTCATCGGCGACGACCCGTCGATCGAGGCGCTCACCTGGTACAAGAAGCTCTACGACCAGAAGCTCATCGCCCCCGACGTCAACCGCGTCGACGCCCGCGCGCTGATGTCCCAGGGCAAGACCGCCTTCTACGAGGACGCCATCGGCGGCCGCGCCGCCGTCACGAAATCCTCGCCCGACAAGGACCTCGGCACGAAGATGGTCCCCGTCGCCCGCCCGGTGAAGAACGCCGGCGACAAGCCCCGCCACCTCGCCTGGGGGCAGATCATCGTGGTGGTCAACGGCGCCGGCGCGGCCGCGGCCGCGAACTTCGCGAAGACCATCACCACCGACACCGGCTACTCGATCCCGTGGTTCACCAAGGCCGGCCTGCCGCCGACCACGACCGCGGGGCAGGCCGTCACCGAGGTGAAGAACGACAAGTTCGCCACCGACTTCACCAGCCAGATCGGCGTCAACTCCAGCGCCAGCCCGTTCTGGATCTACCCGCAGTTCTCCCAGATGGAGAAGGTCCTGGCCGAAGAGGTCCAGGCCATCCTCATCGGCAAGAAGACCCCGAAGGACGCGCTCATGGCTGCCCGTGACCGGATGAACGCCCTCATCAAATGAGTCTCACCATCGCCTCCGTCGAGGCCATCGCGCTCGCCGCGCCGTTCGCCGACCTCTACGACACCGTCCCGGACTGGCTCACGACCCCCGCGTCGAGCCACCGGGTCCTGCCGCGGCTCGGCCAGTACACCACCCTCGTGCGGATCCGGACGGTCGACGGCATCGAGGGGATCGGCGAGTGTTACGGCCTGCCCGAGCCGCGGGTGACCGCGACGATCGTCGGCACGCTGCTCGCCCCGATGCTGGTCGGGCGCGACGCGGGCGCGTCGGAGGCGCTGTGGGAGCTGATGTTCGGCGCGCAGTCCGGCGCCGGCCGGACCGGCGGGTTCTACCTGGAGGCGATCAGCGGCGTCGACCTGGCGCTGTGGGACCTGCGCGGCAAGGCCGCCGGGCTGCCGGTCCACCGGCTGCTCGGCGGGCCGGTCCGCGACACGGTCCCGGTCTACGCCAGCCCGATCCCGTTCCTGCCGGACGTGGCCGAGTCGGCCGAGCGCGCCCACGCGTTCCTCGACCAGGGCTTCCGCGCGATGAAGCTCAAACTCGGGCGCGGCGAGGCCACCGACCTCGCCCACGCGTCGGCGGTCGTCGACGCCCTCGCCGGCCGGGCCGCGCTGCACGTCGACCTCAACTGCGCCTACGACGTGAAGACCGCGATCCGGCTCGGCCAGGCGCTCGACGGCCTCGGCGTGCGGTGGCTGGAAGAACCCCTGGCCACGGACGACGTCGCCGGGCTCGCCGAGGTGCGCGCCGCCGTCCGGATCCCGGTCGTGACCGGTGAGAGCGAGTTCAGCCGGTACGGGTACCGCGACTTCCTGCTCGCCCGCGCCGTCGACGTGGTCATGCCCAACCTGGCGCGGGCCGGCGGGATCACCGAGGCGCGGCGGATCGCGGCGCTGTGCGACGCCTTCCACGTCACCGTCTCCCCGCACGGGGTCGGCTCGGCGGTCGGGCTCGCCGCGGCGCTGCAGTTCGCCGCCGCGACCCCCAACGTGCCGATCTACGAGTACAACCGGCTGCCGAACCCGCTGCGCGACGACCTCCCGGTCACCAAGCCGTCCCTTGTGGACGGTGCGCTGGCGGTGCCGGAGGGGCCCGGCCTCGGCGTCACGCTCGACGAGTCGCTCATCGCCAGATACGAGGTGTTCAGAGCATGAGAGGGGTGTTCAGAGCATGAGAACGGTCGTGACGGGGGCGGCGGGCGGCATCGGGTCGGCCGTGGCCGCCCGGTTGCAGGCGGACGGCCACGACGTCGTGGGCATCGACCGGCAGGAGGCGGACCTCACCGACCCCGGCGCGGTCGAGCGGGTCTTCGCCGCGATCGGGACCGTCGGCGTGCTCGTCACGTGTGCGGGGCTCACCGAGGGCGCGCCCGTCCACCGCACCGACCCGGCCGACTGGCACCGGATCATCGACGCCAACCTCACCTCCGCGTTCCTGTGCGCCCGCCAGGTGCTGCCCGGCATGACGGCCGCCGGCGAGGGCGTGATCGTCACCATCGGATCCGTGCTCGGGCACACCGTCGCTCCTGGTCTGCCGGCGTACGCCGCCGCGAAGGCCGGACTGGTGGCGTTCACCCGCCAGCTCGCCGTGGACTACGCCGCGCACGGCATCCGGGCCGTGACCGTCTCACCGGGCTGGATCCGTACACCGGCGACCACCGCACGACTGGGTGGTCCCGAGGACGAGGCCCGCCAGCGCGAGGCGCACCTCGGCCGGCTCGGCACCCCCGAGGACGTCGCCGCCGCGGTGTCCTTTGTGGTCTCTCCCGCCGCGGCCCTGCTGACGGCGACCGAGATCGTGCTCGACGGCGGCGCGTCGGCCGTGCAGGCGGCCAGCCTGCTGCGGACCGCCCCGCGCGCCGCCTTAGGTCTTCCACCACTGTGAGATCCGAGAGGAGTTCCACCGCCATGGCACTCACCCGCCGCTCCACCCTCGGCCTGGCCGCATCGGCCGGCGCCGGGGCCGTCCTCGGCACCGCCGCCCGCACCGCACCCGCGTCCGCGGCCGCCGCCGACTACGTCATCCGCCACGACCAGCCCCGCCAGACGATCTGGGGGCTCGGCGTCGAGCTGCAGTTCGACTCGATCGGCTCCGGCAACAACGGGCTGCCCGAGGCCACCACGTCGGTGCCGCACGACCTGGTCGCCGAGGAGCGCACCCGGCTCTACCGGGACATGCTGAAGGTCCGCCCCGACCGCGGGTTCCGCTACTGCCGGCTCGCCCTCGGCCTGTACCTGCGCGGCCTGACCGCCGACCGGAAGAACATCGTCGGCCGGTGGCCCGAGCAGATGGCCGAGATCCGCGAGCTGATCCAGCAGTCCGGGATCGAGGGTGTGGCGGCCGAGTACTGGTCGCCGGCGCCCGCCTGGAAGTCCACGAACAGCTACATCGGCGGCACGCTCGCCTCGACCACGCCGGCGGCGCTGGACCAGTTCGGCGACGCGCTCGTGCGCGACATCGAGTACCTGGAGGCCAACGGGATCCCGGTGAAGATGTGGGGGCTGCAGAACGAGCCGCACCTGACCAACCTCGCATATTCCGCGTGCGGCTACTCCAACGAGCAGTACTACGCCGCGTTCAAGGTCGCGGCCGGGAGGATCCGGGCGAGCCGGCCCGACATCCACATCCACGCCGACTCCAACGCCGGGCAGAACGGCCGCGGCGGCGCGCTCATCCGCGCCGACGCCACCGCGCTGTCCTATGTGGACGGCTGGAGCTGGCACCGGATCGGCGCCGACAGCAACGAGCAGCTGACCGCCGGCGCGTTCACCGGCAACGCGGCCGGGAAGGTGGTCTACAACAACGAGTTCGAGTACCTGTCCGGCGGCACCAGCGACTGGCGGATGATCAACACCGCGCAGTCCATCATGAACTGGATGACGTTCCAGAACTCGCCGACCTGGTTCTGGCTGCACGCGCTCAAGCCCACGTACAACACGGAGGCCGCCGGCTACTCGCTCGGCTTCTGGCGCCCGTACGACGACAACGACTTCACGAAGTACGCGAACATCGCCAAGGGGCACTGGGACTACAACCGCCAGAACTGGCACGCCGTCGCCGGCTTCGTGCAGTACCTGCCGTGGAACTCCGTGCGCCACCACGTCGACGAGGGCACCGTGCGCCAGGACCAGCGGATCATGGCCTGGAAGACGCCGCAGGGCAAGCTGGTCTTCGCCTTCACCAACCGGGGCACCAC
Organism: Dactylosporangium sp. NPDC006015; assembly: GCF_040614215.1. NCBI lineage: Bacteria > Bacillati > Actinomycetota > Actinomycetes > Micromonosporales > Micromonosporaceae > Dactylosporangium > Dactylosporangium sp. NPDC006015. Next base: position 122,630 of record NZ_JBEXUD010000034.1, on the reverse strand, counting down.
ATCCGTCTCGTACACCGTGGACACCGGCTCGACGCGAGCCTTCCACGGGCAGCAGTACACGCCGTCGCAGTACAACAGCGGCCTCGGCGACAAGACCGGCCCGGTCCTGGCGCTGACCCTGCCGCCGAAGTCCATCCAGTTCTGGATCGAGAAGGTCTGAGACCGCTGGTCATGCGGGCGGGAACAGCAGCGGCGAGTCGTGCTCGCGGTACAGCGCCGGCCGGGCGAGCAGGTGCGTCCGGCCGCGGGCGAACGCGTCCGGCACCGCCCAGCCGGCGAACAGCCCGAGGTAGAAGCCGACGCTGAACTCGATCGCCGCCTCGTCGCCGATGCGGTAGCGCATGCCGACGACGTGGTCGATCCGCGCCGTCAGCGCCTCGGCGAGCCGCTGCGAGTAGCAGGCGTTGAGCACGACGCAGCGGATCGTCGAGCTGTGCTGGCCGAACAGCCCGGCGAGCCCCTCCGGGGTGACCTTGGTGCTGTTGCCGGTCTCGTCCTCGACGCACAGGTTGCCGTCGCTGTCGCCGTGGCCGGAGAAGTGCACGATCTGCGGCTCGTAGTCGACGAGGGCCTGGCTGATGTCGTCGAAGCGGGCGGCGAGGAAGGGCTCGATGCGGTACTGGTCCCGGTGCCGGCTCAGCTGGAGCCGCTCCTTGACCTTGCGCATCTCCAGGTCCGACCGCAGCCGCGGCAGGTTGCGCGGGCTGGCCGCCAGGTACAGGACGGTCTGCACCGACGGGGACTCCTGCCGCGGCTCGACCGCCCGCACGACGACGGTCGCATGGTCCTCCTGTCGGGCCGTGCGGAGGTCCCCGCCCAGGTCCCGGTAGCCGTACGTGGTGCTGACGGTGACCGGCACGTGGCGCCCGCCCTGGGCCGCGTTCACCGCGAAGGTGCACCTCGCGGTCGCGCCGTCGGCCAGGACGGCGATCCGGGACCGCTTGCCGTCGCCGGAGAAGGGGCCGACGACGTCGACGATGACGTCGTCGAGCGGGACGCCGGTGGTGTTGGTGACCCTGACCGACAGCTCGTCCCACGCGCCGAGGTCGAGCTCGCGGTCCTCGCACTCGACGCGGAGGCGGCCGGAGGGCTGCTTGCGGCGCTCCGGCGCCGGCGCGGCCGTCGCGGTCAGGCCGGCGCGGAAGTCGTTGACCCGCACCGGGCTGTCGTTCTCGTCGCGGTAGGAGAAGTTGGTGCTGGTCAGCTCGAACGCGCCGGCCCGCCGGGCGGCGACGGTGACCGTGTGCGTGTGGGTCTGGCCGGCCCGGATCGCCGGGATCTCGACCTGGCCGGAGCCGCTCATCAGCACGACCCCGGTCGGCAGCCGCAGCTTGAACACGACGTTGAAGCACGAGCCACGGCCGGTGTTCGCGAAGCGGATCGACAGCGGCGTCGCACGCCCGGCGACGACGTCGCCGGGCGTGACGGAGACCTCGATCATGGCCGGACGACCGGTCGGGGGTCGGCCCAGCCGTGCCGCTTCACCGTGCCCTTGTGGAACCTGTCCACGCAGTCGCGGCAGTGCATGGCGGGCCGCGGCACCGTCAGCCCCGTCGCCGGTGGCGGCACGTCCGGCAGCACCGACAGCACGTGGGTGAACTCGGCGAACGCGTCGTCGGCCGCGACGACCCAGCCGTGCTCCTCGCACACCGGCATGCCGCAGTGGTGGCACACGAAGATCTGGTGAACGTCGCGCCCCTCGCCGTTGACCCCGCACTTGATGTTCATCGTGACGCCTCCAGCCTGCTGAGCTCCGATTCGATCCGGGCGACGATCCGGCCGTGCGTGTCCTCGTTGATCCGGCCGTTGATCACCGCGTCGTCCGCGGCCTCCCGCTGCCGGACGAGCTCGGCGCGCCGGTCTCCCGGCGCCGGCCCGCCGTTCGGCGCGACCGGCACAGGCGCGACCGGCACCGGCGCCGCCGGCACGGGCACGGTGGGCATGGACGCGGTGGGCATGGACCCGGTCTGCATGGGCACGGCCGTCGCGGACACGGCGGGCATCGGGTCGGCCCGCACGACGTGCTCCGGGACGGTGTCGACCAGCTCGCCGTGGTGGATCTTCTCCGCCGCCCCGGGCAGTGCGTGCCGCCGGACGGTCCGCTCGGCCCGGGCGGCCAGCAGGTCCGTGACCCTGGTGTGCAGGCTGACCCAGGTGTCCTCGATCCGCCGGAGCAGCTCGTCGCCCTGCAGGTCCGTCTCGACCGTCGCGTCCGCGAGGTCCATGACGGCGCCGGTCGTGTCGGAGGACTCCCGGCTGTCGACCAGGGTCCCCTTGGCGTACGCGCCCTTGACCGTCACCTGCACGACCGTGTTGCCGGTGAACCCGTCCTGCACGGCCATCTCGTCGCCGCGCAGGTTGATGTCGAAGTCCATCGGGAAGAGCCCGACGTACATCCGCCCGGCGATGTCCCAGACGCGGTTCACCACACCCATCCGGACGTCGTCGCGGAACGGCGGGTGCTCCACGACGCTCTTCACGTAGTAGCCGTCGGAGCTGATCGCGTTGGTCAGCTCCGCGACGGTCCGCGAGTCGGGCAGCACCCCGTGGAACTCGTCCGCCCGGTGCCGGCCCTGCGCGAGGTCGCTCTCGTGGTTCTCGTCCGGCACGACCCGGTCGTCCTGGTAGCGGATCGAGCGGAGGCTGGCGTCGAAGGTCACCGCCACCTTCGTCTGCGTCTTCGGCAGCGGCGAGTGGCCGGGCCCGCCGCCGGGCAGGTAGACGCCGACGCCGGTCACCCCGGACAGCAGCCCCTCGAAGGTGGCCTCCACCTTCCCGGAGAGCGTGAGCCGGCTGCGGCTGCCGTCGTCGTCCGGGTCCGTCGACTCCGGCACCTCCGTGATGGGCCGCTCGAACCGCAGCTGCAGGGTGAGACTGCGCGCCCCGGGCTGCGGCGGCGGCAGCTGCTTCCAGCGGATCGTCCGCCGCCCGCCGGACCGCCCGATCGCCACCTGGCCGGGTGCGGAGCTCTCCACGGTGCCCCAGCTGGCCGGCACCTCCAGCTCGATGAGGTCGAACACGGCGAGGCTGAGCCGCTGCTCCCGCTCAGGGCCGAGCCGGTTCCAGTGCAGGTCGATCTCCAGCGCCCGCCGGTCCGACGCCGGCACCAGCGACGGCACGATCCACAGTGGAATCTCGCGCGGGCTGCGGCGGTCCTGCACCTCGTAGTCGATCGCGAGGGTGCTCTCGCGCTGCGGCAGCTGCGGGTCGGCGGGGAACAGCTCGTGCTCGTCGGCGGACTCGCCGCCGATCGAGACGCCGGTGCCGCCGCTGAGCACCGGCGCCTGCCCGGCCCGGAACGCCAGGCCGACGTCGCCCTGCAGCATCAGGTACCCGCCGGAGAACGGCACCGGCTCGGCGGCCGGCACCCCGAACTTCCTGCGGTAGGCGCGGAGCGCGGCGTGGCCCTCGTTGGCCGACATCTCGGCCGTCAGCTGCCCGGTGAGGGACTCGACGGTGCTCGTGTACTCGCCGTCCTCGAGCCGGACGTACCCGGAGAGCCGCTCGAGCAGCTCGACGGTGTTCACCTGCGGGACGAGCGGCAGTGGCGGGCGTACGATCCGCGTGGCCATGGCCCGGCCGAGCAGCCAGGCGCCGCCGCCGACCAGCCCGCCGGTCAGGATCAGGAACAGGCCGAACTTCGCGGCGACGCACAGCAGGAGCAGCCCGAGCACGGCGGCGCCGGCGCCGGCGTACACCCAGGGCATCAGGCTGCCGCGGACCATGTGCACGTGGTCCTTGCAGTGGTAGACGGCCTCCCGCAGGCCGCCCAGGTGCAGGCCGGCGAGCTCCTTGCTGGCCGGGCGCGCCTCCTCGGCCGACCCGCCGGGCATCCGGACCAGCGTGCCGCCCTGCCGGTAGGCGAGCGGGCTGTGGTGGTCGCACATCGGCCGCTGGCAGTGGTGGCACACCGCGAAGACGCGGTCGGACCCGCACTCGTGACAGCGCACCCGTGGCGCGCGGTCCACCAGTTCTTCAGTCATGATCCCGCCGACTTCCTGGACAGTTGGTGAGAGTGGTAGCGCTCGCGCAGCTTGCTCTGGAATGCGTTGATCTCGCGGGTGAGTTCCCGGTGGTCCCGTGGCAGCGTCGCCATGACGGACACCTTGAGCCGGCCGCTGTCCCTGATCCCGCTGACCTCGTAGTCCGAGCGCAGGAGCTGCTTGTGACCCTGGGTGGTGCGTTCGCCCTCGACGGCGACCAGGAGGTCCAGGCTGTCCGGCCCCTGGCTGCGGTGCGCCACCACCAGCCACGTCGGGGCGAGCGGGTCCTGCGGATCCTTCGGCCGCGGCTCGTCGACCGTGAACCTCGAGTTGCGCAGCACCGTGACGACGTCGGTGATCCGCTTCTCGTCGGGGAGGATGTCGTCGACGACGAACTGGTGGTAAGGCGAGAACGCCCGCCCGGCGAAGATGTCGGCCGGGTAGACCATGGTGCGGACGTTCAGCTTCGTGGCCAGCTTCGGCTGCGTGCGCTGCGGGTGCCCGGTCGCGTCGTAGAGGCGGGCCTCCATCCCGGACAGCAGGTAGTCCGGCACCCGCACCCGGGCGGTCACCTCGAGCTGGTCCTGGTCGAACAGCTCGCCGGGGTGCCCGATCTTCAGCAGGCAGTTCGCGCTGAGGAAGACCCGGGTGCCGGCGCCGTTGCCCGGCCCGCCCTCCTTCACCTCACGCATCGGGACGGCCTTCCACTCCAGCCGGCCCTTCACCGGGTTGTACCGCACGGGCGCCCGGCGGATCCGCTGGTCGGGCTTTCCGCCGAAGTTCTCGATGTACAGCTCGGTGCTGCGCATCGAGGTGAGCGTCGGCCACTCCACCGACATGTCGGTGACCGAGGGTCGCAGCGCGGGGTAGCCGGCCTTGACCGGGATCGCGATCTTGACCCGGAACGTCAGCAGCAGCGCGCTGGAGAAGCTGGCCTCCTGCTGGAGCCGCTCGATGACCAGTGACGGGTTCTCCCGCCCGCGGGTCATCAGCGTCTGCATGGTGTCGAACGTGCCGGTCAGGGTGTCCAGGTCGTCCAGCTCGACCGTCAGCGCCACCGGGTACACCGGCGGGTTCTCCGGCTGGTAGTCGAGCGTGACGACGCTCGCCTGCCGGCCGCCGCTCAGGTCGAGCGTCCCGTCGCGGTCCGCCACCGGGATGCTCAGCGGGACGAGGCCGGCCTGGCCGTGCGGCCGCATGACGTTGCGCAGGCCCGACGTGTTCGTGTGGTCGGCGAGCAGCAGGTGCCCGATGGTGGCCCGGCGCTCGCCCGGGGCGCCGCGCGTGCCGAGCGCCCGCTCCACGTCGGCGACGGCCTGCCGGGTGAAGAACTCGTACCCGTCGTACGGGACGGTGGCCTCGATCCGGCCGGCGCCGTCGCCGACCTGTTCGATCGTGGGGTTGCGTGAGATCTCCTGGTCGACGGCGTAGGTCTCGGTCAGCTCGACCTTCTGCGGCGTCGCTCGGACGTACACCGTGTCGTCGCCACGCGCGCGCCGCTGTCCAAGCATGGACACGTCACTCAGCCTCCATCGGGATGTCGGGCGTTCACTCGCACGCGGCTTCTGACGGACAGCGGCCACCGGCGCGCTGTCCGTCAAGTGAGCCTTGAGCGACGAGTGAAGGAGCTGGGGCGTGGCCGAGACCGACATCCACCTTCGGATCAATGAGGCGCTGAACGGGCGGCGCGGCCAGCGGGCGTTCGTCGACCGGCTCAGCGCCGGCTGGGCGGCGATGACCGGCGGGCTCGACCGCCTCGTCGGGCTGCTGGAGGCGGCCGACCAGGCGGTCCGGCGGGAGCAGGACGTCGCGGAGCGGGCGCGGATCATCGCCGAGGTCGGCGGGCTGCTCCAGCAGGGGCGCGCGCTCGCCGGCACGGGCGGGCGGATCGTGGACGCGGGCCGGCAGATCGACGCGGCGGCCGCCCGGGTGCGGCGGGAGACCGTCAACATCGGCGTGATCGGCGCGACGAAGGTCGGCAAGAGCACGCTGCTGCGCACGATCACGAACCTGCCGGACACGGTGGTGCCGTCGACGCGGTTCAACCCGACGACGGCGGCGGCCAGCAGCATCTACCACACCGAGGGCACGCCGTCGGCGACGCTGATGCTGCACACCTGGGCGTCGTTCCGGGACGGGTACCTCGCCCCGCTGCACGACCAGGCCGGTCTCGGGCCGGTGCCGCAGGACGTCGCCGGCTTCCGCGACTACCGCTACCCGGCCGCCGGCAGCGCCGAGGCCGCCGGCGCGAAGGCCGACGACTACCTGCGCAAGCTGCACGCCGCGCACCGGTCGCTGGCCAGCTACGAGGCGCTGCTGCTCGGGCCGGACCGCACGGTCAGGGTGCCGTTCGAGCGGCTCCGGCCGTACATCGCCTATCCGCGCAAGGAGACCGGCGACCCGGTGGAGGTCCAGCCCTATCACGCGGTCCGCAGCGTGCGGATCGAGCAGTCCTTCCTCGACGGAACGGCGACGCGGCTGGGCCTGATCGACCTGCCTGGCTCGGGCGAGGCCGGGCTGGACATCGACCGGCAGTTCCTGCAACAGGTGAAGAACGAGATCGACCTGCTGGTGATGGTCAAGCGCGGCGACCGCAAGGGCGCCAGCTACCTGGCCGAGGACTCCTACACCCGCAACCTCGCCGACTCCGCGCGCGGCGGCGTGCCGCTCGAGGACTACTACGTGGTCGTCGTCAACCGCGACCGGGCCAACGACCCGGAGGGCGAGTACTTCGACAACACCGTCAAGAGCGTCCGGGACGCCTCGCTGGAGCGCGACATCCGGGTGCTGACCGCGGACGTCGCCGTCCGCGACGAGGTCGTCGAGGAGCTGCTCCAGCCGCTGCTGCGGCACCTGGCGGGGAAGCTGGCGGAGATGGACCGCGCGGTGGTCCGGGCGGCGGTGTCGGTCGCGTCCGGGGCCGCCGCCGCGGTCGCCGCGTTCGCCGCCGAGGTGCGGCGCAGCGGCCAGGACCTGGCGCAGCTGCTGCCGAACCGGGAGGACGAGTTCCGGACCCTGGCCGAGGAGCTGCGCAACGACCTCGCCGACGACCTGTCGCGGCTCGTCGACCGGTACGACGCGGCGCTGGCCGCTGGCGACGCCGGCCGGACCCTGACGGAGGCGATCGCCGAGGCGGTCGGCGAGGCGCGGGCCTGGACGCGCGGCGGGCTCGGGCACGGCGACCGGGCCACCTGGACCACCAAGATCCACGGTCAGTTCGTCCACGGGCCGCTGGAGACCAAGCAGGACGAGTACTACCGGGCGAGGACCAGGATCGGGGAGATCTTCAGCGGGATCGACCTGTCGCTGGCCGAGTCGGTCCAGCAGCTGTGGGACGACGTGGCGGAGGTGCTGCGCGGCCGGTTGACGCCGGAGCTGGTGCCGGCCGGGCCGAACGCCCTGCACGACCTGCGGGCCACCGCCGGCGACCGGCAGGCGAGGATCCTCGCCGGCGCCCTGCACCGGATGTGCGAGCTGAAGAAGGACTACGGCAGCGTCGTGCTGCGGGTCACCCAGCCGATCGTCCGCGAGGTGCACTGGGACACCGTCGTGCCGCCGTCCGCGCCGCCGTCCGCGCCGGCGCCGTCCTCGCAGTGGCCCCCGCCGCCGCGGTCCGTGCCACGCCCCGCGGCCGCGCCGCCCCAGGCCGCGCCGCCCCAGGCCGCGCCACCCCAGGCCGTGCGACCCCAGGCCGTGCCACCCCAGGCCGCTCCGGCCCAGGCGGCTCCGGCGCGGCAGGCCGCGCCGACCGGCGGCGGCAGCAGCCAGTGGGTGGTGATGCCGGACGGGTCGCGCAAGCGCGTGTCCCGCGTCGTCGGGCAGTTCGGGCACCCGGACCCTGCCGTGCCGCAGCGGGCCGCGTTCCAGCAGACGGCCGCGGTCGGCGTCGACGGCCTGTACGACGAGCTGACCGCCGTCGTCGAGCACTGCGTCGTCGAGCTGGAGACCGCGCTGCTGGACGAGGTGCGGCTGATGACCCGGATCCTCGCCGCCGCCGCCGACCGGTTCTTCGACACCGTCATCCGCACCAACCGCAGCGAACGCGACTACGAGAACCTCTGCCGGCAGGACATGTCGTCCATCTGGCCGCAGCGCTTCGACGGCGGCAACGCCAGGGTGGCCGCCGAGCTGGAGCGGCTGCAGGACCAGGCGCGGGCCGTGACCGATCTGGCGACCGCGGTGAGCGGCCTGTCCGCCGACCGCGGCGCCCCCTGATCCCAACCCGACCGAGAGGAACACCATGGACCACTCCGGAGCCAAGCTCCTGCCGTTCTACCTCGTCGTCGACGTGTCGCTGTCGATGCAGGGCAGCAAGCTCGACGAGGCCAACAAGATCATGCCGGCGATCGTCGACGCGCTGTCGGAGAACCCGATCCTGTCGGACAAGGTGCGCTTCGGGCTCATCGACTTCTCCGACGACGCGCAGGTCCGGCTGCCGCTGTGCGACCTGCTCGACCCCGACCTCACGCTGCCGGCGCTGTCGGTGCGCGGCGGCACCAGCTACGCCGCCGCGTTCCAGACCCTCCAGCGGGAGATCGACGCCAACGTCGCGCAGCTGAAGGCCGACCAGTACGTCGTGCACCGGCCGGCGGTCTGGTTCATCAGCGACGGCGAGCCCACCGACCAGAAGCAGGTGTGGGAGCGGGCGTTCGCCGACCTCACGTCCGCGCGGATCTACCCGAACTTCATCCCGTGCGGCGTCGACCAGGCCGACATCAAGGTGATGAGCTCGCTCATCCACCCGTCGGCCGGCGCGAAGAAGATGGCGCTGTACATGATGGAGACCGGCCACGACCCGGCGAAGGCGATCACCGGCATGGCCGAGATCCTGATCTCCAGCATGATCCAGTCCGGGTTGAGCCTCGCCGGCGGCGGCACCGGCACGATCCTGCCGCCGAAGTCGAGCCTGCCGGCCGGCATCAAGCAGTACGACCCGGACGACTTCGTATGAGCCCCGAGCTGCTGCCGCTGTACCTGCTCGTGGACCTGGCCAGCGAGCCGGCGAACCCGTCGAAGCAGGCCTCGGTCGACGCGTTCGTCCAAGGGTTCATCGGCGTGCTGAAGGAGCCGGACCTCGGGTCGCGGGTCCGGCTCACCGCCGTCGGCTTCGGCCGCACCGTGCGGCGCGTCCTGCTGCGGGCCGAGCCGGCGCACGCGAGCGGCTCGCTCCCGCTCCCCGTCGAGGGGGAGCGGGCCTACGGCGCCGCCTTCCAGAAGGTCGCCGGGTGGATGAAGGAGGACCTGGCCACCTTCCAGGCCGACGGTCTCGCCTCGCAGCCGCCGCTGCTGCTGGTGCTCGCCGACGGGCCGCAGGCCGGGGACGACGAGTGGGAGACGGCGCTGCAAGGGCTGACCGCGGCGCACCCGCTCGCCGTCGTCCGGCTGGTGTACCACCAGGGCCACGACTGGGGCGGCGCACCGGTGGATCCGGTCGCCGCGGCCCGGCGCATCGTCCAGGGGCACGCCGCGCTGGGCCGCTCGGCCCCGCGCCGCCCGTCACCGACGAAGCAGGAAACCGCGGCACAGGCACCCCAGGTGTTGGCGCACGGGCCCGCCCGGGCGCAGGCCCCGGTGAAGGCGCACACCCCGGTCCTGACCAAGGCCCTGGCCCCGATCCAACCGCAGTCCCAACCGCAGTCCCAGCCCCAGTCCCAGCCCCAGCCCCAGTCCCAGCCCCAGTCCCAGCCCCAGTCCCAGCCGCAGCCCCAGTCCCAGTCCCGGTCCGAACCGCGGGCCGAGGTACAACCCCAGGCTCAGCCGCCGGGCCGGGGGCCGGAACCTGCCTGGGCCGGTGGGTTCACGCCGTACACCGTCGGGGAGCCGGGTGCCGCCGCGCTGAGGGTGAAGCCGCGGCCCGACCCGGCCGAGTGGGACCGGCGCGACACCGTCCTGGACGGCGTGTACCTCCACGACGTCACCGACCGCCGGGTCCTGCAGCTGCGCGCGGCCAGCGTGCGCGGCCTCAGCCACCGGTACAACGGCACCGTCCGCCAGGACGACTACGCGTTCCGCTGCACCGACGACCGCCGCCACCTCGTGGCCGTCGTCTCCGACGGGGTGTCCAACAGCAAGCTGTCGCACAAGGCGGCGTCCGTCGTCACGCGGCTCGGCGCCGAGCTCGTCTCGCTCGCGCTGACCCGCAAGCCCCCGGCCGAGATCGACTGGCCGGAGATCGTGACGCAGCTCAGCGACGAGATCGTCCGGCTCGGCAACAAGCTGGTCGAGCCGGCGCCGGACGGCGGGGAGCTGGACGCCGGCGAGATCGCCCGGCACCTGGCCGCCACCGCCCTGTTCGGGGTGATCGACCTGCGCCCGGTGGAGCCGGAGGTCGACGCGTACTTCTACGCCGTCGGGGACTCCTCGGCGTGGGTGCTGCGCGACGGCAGGCACTGGCAGCCGATGTTCGAGACCAAGAACAGCGGGGAAGGCGCGGCCACCTCCGTGACGAAGGCGCTGCCGCTCAGCCGGCCACCCGCCGGCGGGTGCGTCACGACCACCGTGCGGAAGGGCGACGTCGTGGTGCTCATGAGCGACGGGCTCGGCGACCCGCTGGAGGACGGCACCCGCACCGTCGGCAGGTTCCTGGCCGAGGCGTGGCGGGAGCCGCCGGCGCCGCTGCAGTTCGCCGCGCAGGTCGACTTCGCCCGCAAGACCCACGACGACGATCGCACCGCCGTCGCGATCTGGGCCGTGTGACGCGGTGGCCGACGAAGTCGTCACCGCGGGCCAGCTCGGCGCGCTCGGCCGGCTGCTCGGCACGGGTGGGCAGGCCAGGGTGTACGAGGCACCGCACCTGCGGCTCCCCGACGCGCCCGGCCCGCTGGTCTACAAGGAGTACAAGCCGGAGTCCAAGGCCCGGCAGGGGCCGCGGCAGCTGGTCAAGTTCCGCAACGGGCTGGAGCCGGCCGGCCGCGCCAAGCTGGACAGCTTCACCGCCTGGCCGCTGCGGGTCGTCGAGGACGGCAGTCAGGTCAGCGGGGTGATCATGCCGCTGATCGACCCGTCGTTCATGCAGCTGCGCACCCTGCCCGGCACGGGCACCAAGAAGACGTCGACGCGGGAGGTGCAGAACCTGCTGGTGCCGCCGCAGCGGGCGGCGCTGGTCGGGATGCCGGTCGTCACGGCGCAGCAGCGCCTGACGATCTGCCGCGACCTGGCCGCCGCGCTGCACTGGCTGCATGCCATGGACCTGGTCTTCGGCGACCTCAACGCCCGCAACGAGCTGTTCCGGCTCAGTGGGCACCCGTCGGTGATGCTCGTCGACTGCGACGGCGTCCGGAAGAAGGGCACCATGGCGGAGGTCGCGCAGCTCGACGCGCCCGACTGGGACGCGCCGGAGGGGTGGCTGACCACCCAGTCCGACTGCTACAAGTTCGGCCTGTTCGTCCTGCGCGTCTTCAGCAGCGGCGACCAGCAGTCCACGACCCGCGACCCGGCGCGCGCCGACGCGGCGCTCGACGACGACGGCCGGCAGCTGCTGCGGGCCACCCTCAGCGAGGTGCCCGGCAGCCGGCCGCCCATCGAGGACTGGGGCTACTACTTCCGCTACCGGCTCACCGGCAAGCCGCCGCCGGCGGCCGACCCGGCCAGGACGGTGCCCCAGCCCCGCCCGGCGGCCGTCGTACCGGCGGCGAAGACCACCGCGACGACAGGATGGATCCGGGACAGGGTGACCGGCAGATGGACGCCGCTGTAGTGGCGCCGGCGTGCACCGTCTGCGGGAGCCGGCCGGTGCTGGCATACCGGCAGTCGCTGCACGGCGAGGTCACCTGCGCCGCCCACCCGGTCCTGGCCGAGTGCATGTTCTGCGCCCGGACCCACGCCGACCCGGCGCCGCCGGGCTGGCGGCCCTTCGCCGCCGGGATGATGCGCTGCCCGACGTGCCTCGCCGACGCGGTGGAGACCCAGCAGGACGCCCGGCTGCACCTGCCATCGGTACGCCGGCAGATGACCGACATCGGGCTGGAGCTGCCGGACCGCGTGCGCGTGCGCATCGTCAGCCCGGAGGAGGCCGCGGCGACCGCCGGGCTGGTGACGACGGGGGTCCTGCTCGGGCTCACGGAACAGACGACCGGCGGAGCGGAGGGGACACGGGTGACCGGGATCAGCATCGTCGCGGGCCTGCCGCCGACCTACTTCGGCCGGGCGGTCGCCCACGAGATCGGCCACGCCTGGCTCGCGCTGCGCGGCCGGGCACCGGTCGACGACGTGATCGAGGAGGGCCTGTGCGAGCTCTTCGCCTACGCGTGGCTGCGGCGGCACGGCACCCCGATGGCGCTGGAGCTGCGCCGCCGGCTCAGCACCAACCCCGACCCGGTCTACGGCGGCGGGTTCCGCACGGTGCACCAGGCGGTGCGGCGGCACGGCGTCGCCACCGTCCTCGACCGGTTGCTGACGACAGGAGGCTTGCGGTGAACGGCCATGACCACGCGTGTGTCCCATCCCCGACCCAGCGGATCCGGGCACACGGACAGCGAGCTTCGGCCGGTCGCCCGGCCCTGGCGCACAAGCAGCGACCGGAGATCGACATGTGTGACTACGAGACCGACGGTGGCCTGCCCTGCACCGCGCAGTGCCGGCTGACCGGGCTGCTCGCCGGCGAGCTCGCCGCCGCCTGGGGCGCCGCCGTCGCGGCCGGGGCCGACCCGGCCGAGCTCTGCACGATCGTCGCCGAGCGGCTCAGCGCCGTCAACGACGACAGGGGTTGATCGCCACCCTCCGTTCTCCTGGCTTCTGCCGTCCGTGTCGCTACCGGGCGCCACCGCTTCGGTCCGACGTGCGGCGTCGGAGGGGGAACTCGGCACAGGCCCGGCTGACATCGGCCGGTGGCGGAGGCACGATGGCGCAATGGCAGGCGATCGGACGGCCCGCGCGTTCGTCGGGCGTCGCACGGAGCTCGACCGGCTCCGGCATCTCCTGCGTGGCGCCGGCGGTTCCGCCGGCACCGGCACCGTCCTGATCGCCGGCGAGGCGGGCATCGGCAAGAGCCGGCTCATCAGCGAGTTCACCGCGGCGGCCGTCGCCGCCGCGGGGCCGGCGGGCAGGCTGCACGTGCTGTCGGGGGCGTGCATCAACCTCGGCGTCGGCGTGCCCTACGCGCCGCTGGTCGACGCGATCCGGCGGCTCGTGCGGGCGCACGGCGACGACTACGTGACGAAGTACGGCGGGCCGGCGTACACCGAGCTGACCAAGCTGATCGCCGGCCTGCCGGGCGGCGGACCGGCGACCGGTGCCGCCGCCGAGCCCGTGTCGCAGATGCGGGTCTTCGGCGCGGTGCTGCGCATGCTCGACCATCTCGGCGCGAACGGCCCGACCATCCTCGTCTTCGAGGACCTGCACTGGGCGGACCCGTCGACCCTCGACCTGGTGTCGTACCTGGTGCAGTACCGCACGGACGAGCGGGTGCTGTTCGTCTTCAGCTACCGGCCCGGCCGGGAGATCGAGGGCAGCCGGCTGATGGCGCTGCTGGCGGAGACCACGTTCAGCGCTCGGGTCGAGCACATCAGGCTGCCCGCCTTCACCGAGACCGAGCTCGGCGAGCTGCTCGGCGCGTCCGTCGCCGAGGAGCTCGAGCCGGCCGTCGTGCGGCAGTACCACCGGCTCACCGGCGGCAACGCGTTCTTCGCCGAGGAGCTCATCGTCGACGGCCGGCTCACCGACCCGTCCGCGGGCCAGCTGCCGCACTCGCTGGAGCACCTGCTGCACTCGCGGCTGCACCCGCTCGGCGAGGACGCCAGGAACGTCGTCGACGCCGACGCCGTGGCCGGCCAGCCCGTCGGCTACGACCTGCTGGCGACGGTCTGCGAACTGCGCCCCCGCGTGCTCGACAACGCGCTGCGGGTCTGCGACGACCGGCAGATCCTGCAGCTGGACCCGCAGCGGCTGACGTACGACTTCCGCCACGCGCTGCTGCGTCAGGTGGTCCTCGACGACCTCGGCCCCGGGCACCTGCGCGAGCTGCACACCCTGCTCGCCGAGGCGCTCACCGCCGACCCGTCGCTCGCCACCGAGGGCAACCCGGCCGCGACACTGGCCCACCACTGGTTCGAGGCCCGCCGCTGGCCGCAGGCGCTGCGGGCGGCGCTCGCCGCGGCCGCGGAGGCCGAGCGCAGCCAGGCGTTCCGGGTCGCGCAGAGCCACTACGAGCGGGTGCTGGACCGGCTCTGGCAGCTGGTCCCGGACGCGGCCGCGGTCGCCGGCACGACCGAGGACCGGCTGCTCGCCTCCGCCGCCGAGGCCGCCCGCTGGGCCGGCGACCTCGACAAGGCCCTCCAGCTGCTGCGCCGCGCGATCGACGGGGTCGACGCGGGCGAGCGGCCGGTCCGCGCCGGCGAGCTGCACGAGCGGCTCGGCCGGTACCTGTGGGAGCAGGGCGACAACGAGGCGTCGGTGGTCGCCTACCGCCGGGCCGACACCCTCCTGCCGCTGGAGCCGCCCAGCGCGGCGAAGGCCCGCGTGCTCGCCGCGCTCGCGACCGTCCAGCTGCAGTCCGGGCACTACCGGGACGGGCTGGCGGCGGCCCGCACCGCCGTCGGGCACGCCCGCAAGGCGGGGGCCCGGGCCGAGGAGGGGCGCGCCCTCAACGCCGTCGGGGTGGCGCTGACCCTGCTCGACGAGCCCGACCAGGGCATCCCCGACCTGCTCTCCGCCGTCGCGATCGCCAAGGAGGTCAGCCAGCTCGAGGACCTGCACCGGGCCTACGGGAACCTGACCGTCGCCCTGGAGCACGCCGGCCGGCTGGCCGAGTCGGCGGCGGTCGCGCTGGACGAGCTCGACCGCTGCGAGGCGGCCGGGCTGCAGACCAAGAGCACCCGGGTGCTGGCCAACAACGTCAGCACCACGCTGGTCATGGTCGGCCGGTGGGACGAGGCCGAGTCGCTGCTGACCGGCGCGATCCGCGACCGGCCGGTGCGGGAGACCCGGTACCCGCGGCTCACCCTCGCCGAGATCCACGTCGCCCGCGGCCGGTTCGGCCGCGCCGCCGAGCTGCTCCGGGACCTGCGCGCCGACGCCGGCACGGACCCCCGGTTCCTCAGTCCGCTCGCCTGCTGCCTCATCGAGCTGGCGCTCTGGCAGCGGGAGCACGACGCCGCGGCCGAGGCCGTCGACCGCTGGATCGACCTGCTCAAGGGCACGGAGCACGTGCTGTCGCTGCTGCGGTTCCTGGCGAGCGCGCTGCGGGCGGCCGCCGACGTGCCGCGCAGCGAGGGGCGGCAACGGCACCAGGAGGCGCTCGCCGGGCGGCTGGCGGCGCTGGAGCCGCTGCTCGACCGGGCCCGGCCGGCCGAGCCGGGGTCGGAGGTCGACGTCCTGTCGGCGCAGTGCCGGGCGGAGCTGGACCGTGCGCGATCCGCCGCCACCGCCGGGCAGTGGGAGCGGGTCGCCGCCGGCTGGGCCCGGCTGGAGCGGCCCTACCACCGCGCCTACGCCCTGTGGCGCGCGGCCGAGGCGGCGGTGCGCACCGGCCCGAAGGAGACGGTGACCCGCTGGGCCGGCGACGCGAACGGGCTGGCCCGCGAGCTGTCGGCGAAACCGCTGATGCGGGCGGTCGAGGAGCTGGCCGGGGCGGCCGGCGTCGAGCTGGACCCGGTACGAATGGCCGAGACGTCCGACGCCCCGCCGCAGCCGGCCATTCCGCAGCAGCGGCGACCGGCGGTCCCCTGGGGGCTGACCGGCCGGGAGATGGAGGTGCTCGAGCTGCTGACCGCCGGCGAAACCAACCGGAAGATCGCCAGGAGACTGGGTATCGCCGAGCGGACCGTGGCGGTCCATGTCGGCAGCATCCTTCGGAAAGCGGATGTCGAGAACCGGCAGATGGCCGCGATGGCGGCACAACGGCTCCAGTTGTTCGCCGATTCGTAGGAGTAGGTGTCGCCCGATACCGGAAGCGCTTGCCCACAAGGGCGGTCCTGCGCAATACGTGAACCAACGTAGTCGTCGGCTAGTGACTGCCGCACCGCCCAGCCAATAACGTCCGGGGTGGATTTCTTCACCCACCTTGCTGAGGGGGCGTTGTGGCGCGGAAGGCATTGCTGATCGGCGCGCAGACCAACGGGCTCGCCGGAGTTGAAAACGACGTCGACGCGATGGCCGACGCGCTCTCGCGGCGGGAATTCACCATTCAACGGTGCACCGGGGAAGCGGCCTCGCGGGCCGGGATCCTCGACGCCTACGAGCAGCTGATCGCCCAGACCGGCACCGGAGACTCGGTCTTCGTCTACTACAGCGGGCACGGCGGGCGGCTGCTCGCCCCGCCGGACGAGCGGCACCCGTCGCGGCAGGGCCGGCCCTCGGTGCAGTTCATCGTGCCGAACGACCTGGAGAAGTCGACCGAGGGCGACTTCCGGGGCATCACGGCGGCCACCCTGTCGAGCCTGCTCGCGCTGCTCACCGGGAAGACGGACAACGTCGCGGTCATGATCGACGCGTGCCACTCCGCGCTGGTGTCGCGCGACGACTTCAGGGTCAAGGCCCTGCACTACCCGTACGAGTGGGCCGAGGAGCACGTCGCCGAGGAGCTCGACAGGTTCAAGCGCCTCGGCGGGCTCCCCAGGGACATCCTGGGCAGCGACCTCGCGGTGCGGCTGGTCGCCTGCGCGCCGGAGGAGGCCGCGTACGAGTACACGAACGCCCACGGCGTGCGGACGGGCATGTTCACCGACGCGTTCGTCCGGGCGCTGCGCGACGCCGGCGACCTGCCGGTGACCTGGTCGTCGCTGATGGACCGGGTGCGCCGGGAGGTCCTCGCGCTCGCCCCGGCGCAGCGCCCCGAGGCCGAGGGGGTCGCCGCCGACCGGGTGATCTTCTCCACCCGGGTCCCGGACGCGGCCGGCGCGCTGCGGGTCGTGCCGGGCGCCAACCCGGAGCGGATCTCGCTGCAGGTCGCGCCGCTGCTCGGGATCCGGCTCGGCGACGAGTTCGCGGTCATGCCGGCCGGGGCGGTGGAGGCCGACCCGGCGCACGCGGTCGGGACGGCGGTCGTCGACCGGGTCGGGTCCCTGGAGGTGCACGCCCACCTGACCTTCGCCGGCACGTGGACCGCCGTGCCACCCGGCGCGCGGGCGTTCCAGACCCGCTCGTCCGAGCCGAGCCTGCCGGTCGGGATCCCCGACGACCCGCGGGCCGATGAGCTCCGCCTGGCCGTCGGCACGACGCCCCTGCTGCGACCGGCGGAGCCGGGCGAGGCCACCGTCGCGGACGTCGTCCTCGACGGCGACGGCGGCATGGCGCTGCGCGACCGGGTCGGCCCGCTGCACCCGCCCCGCCCGGCCGGCGGCGCGCAGGCCGGCCTGGTGAAGATCGACCTGGTGCGGCTCGCCCGCGCGGCCCGGCTGCGTGAGCTGCACGACGACCCCAGGTTCGCCCTGGACGCGCAGATCAGCCTGGAGTGGGGCCGCGTCGTGGACGGCGCCGAGCAGCCGCTGCGCCACACCGGCGAGGTGTTGTACCGCGACGAGCGGGTCTTCGTCCGGATCGGCAACAGCGGCGAGCGGACGGTCCACGTCGCGCTCGTCGACATCGGCGTCGGCGGCGCGATCACCCTGCAGACCAGGTTCAGCCCGTCGGGCATCCGCCTCGACCCGGGGCAGTTCTACCTCTTCGGCCTCGACGACATGACGGGGCGGCTGGAGGGGGTGCAGCTGGGCTGGTCCGACGGGCTGGACCCGAGCGCGGTGCGCCCGGAGAGCCTCGTCGTCGTGGCGTCGGACCGCCCGCAGGACCTGTCCGTGCTGGAGCAGGGCGCCGCGTACACCAACCGGAAGGGCCACTGGCCGTCGCCGCTGGAGCAGCTTGTCCGTCAGATCGCTGTAGGGGGCACGCGCGACATGGTGATGTCGTCCGGCCCGCAGATCCAGTACACCGTCCGCTTCATCGATTTCGACCTGAGCCCGGTGCCCGCACCGGTGGCCGAGGAGGTCACCTTTGCGATCGACGACCGTCCGGACCCGGCGGCGCGGCTGCTCACGCCGTCGTTCACCGCGCGCGGCGCGGCGCCCGAACGGGTGGCCGTCCGCCTCGGCGAGCTGGTCGTGCACCGCAACCGGGCCCTGTTCGGCGCCGACGTCCGGGTCGACGCCGTGGTCCTGACCGGCGGATCGCACCCGGGCACGCCGGTCTACACCGCGCAGACCCAGCGCTTCGCCAACGTCCGCGACGGCGACCGGCTGCCGCTGGACAAGCTGCTGGTCTACCACGGGCCGGCGACCGACTTCCTCGACATCGCGGTCTTCGTGTCCCGCGACTCGGCCGGAAGTCTCGAGCTCAGCGACATGATGCGCGCCGAGCTCGGCGACCCCGAGGTGCAGGGCGCGGCGACGACCCTGGCCGGCCTCGCCCTGGCCGCGCCGCAGGCGGCCCTGGCGGTCGCCGCGATCGGTGCCGGGGCCGTCGTCGTCAACGTCGCCTACAAGCTGCTGCGCCGGGCCGTCGGCGACAGCATCGGGCTCTACCGGACCTCCCTGCTGGCCCACGAAGGGTTCGGCGCGGGGCGGCACCCGGCCGACGGGACCCTGCGCCGCGCGCAGGACTTCTCGTTCTCGTTCACCGTCGAGGCAGTCGCCTGAGCTGCCCGGCGTCCATCGCAACGCACCACCTTCTGAGAGGAAGACCGTCATGGGCACCAAGCGGATCGTCATCGGCCAGCACGAGTACGGCATCCACGCAGACCAGTTCACCTCCGTCGTCCAGAACGTCCAGTCCGCGATGGAGAGCGCCACCACCGCCCGGCTGGCCCTGCTGGACAAGGAGGAGCGGCCGGTCACCGTGTACCTCAACGGCCGCGTCGCCGAGGTCGTCGTCGTGGACGGCGACGAGCTGGACCGCGACACCAGGCCGAGCGAGATCTCCTGAGGCTCCCGGAGCCGCTGCGCTCCCGAGGCCCGGACGCCGGGTGCGGCGTCCGGGCCCTGCCTGCGTGACGGCTCAGGCACCGGGTTTCAGCAGGCCCAGCCGCTGCGCCCGCAGGACGGTGGTCAGCCGGTCGGAGGTGCCCAGCTTGCGGTACACCTTCTCCTGATGCTTGGCCACGGTCCGCTGCGACAGGCACAGCCGCTGGGCGATGCCCCTGGTGCTCAGGCCGCTGCCGAGCATCGTGAGGACCTCCCGCTCGCGGCGGGTCAGCCGGGTCTCGTCGGCGGCGTCGCCGGGGTCGGTGCGGTCGCCCAGCGCCTGGGTGACGGCCGCGAACGGCTCGGCGCCGGTGGCGGTGAGGGTCCGCAGGGCGGCCAGCTGGTCGGGCTTCATGGTGAACGCACGGGCCTCGATCAGGCCGGTCGTCCGGCTCGCCTGCGACAGGTCCGGGGCCCAGCGCCACCGCCCCGACTGCCACACCAGGGTGCCGTCGGCGAGGGCGCTCGTCACCAGGGCCCGCAGCAGCTGGGGGTCGCCGCCGGACGCGGTGTGCAGCAGCCGCCGGGTGGTGGGCGCGACGGGGCCGTTCAGCACGTGGTGCACGAGCCGGGCCAGCACCGCGTGCAGAGGCTCCGGCTCCGGTTCGAGGGTCGGTCGAAGGGTCGTCATCTGCGTGCTCCTCGTCGCTCGAGAGGTACGCAAGAAGCCTCTCGACCTGCGGAGACGATCGATATCGGCAACGTTGACTAGGCGCCGGAACGCGATGACTAGTCCATCGGGGGAGAGGGGGACGGGACATGGTCGCCGCCGGTCCACACCAGCCCGTAGCCGTGCCTGGGCACCAGGTCGTCGAAGACCAGCCGCAGCCCGCGGCGCCCGTCCTGCCCGTCCCGGTCGTCCTGTTCCGCGTGTACGGCGTCGCCGGCGGTCCCCAAAACCGGGGGCTCCTCGCCGGCGCTGCCCGGGGGCGCCGCCTCCAGCCGGTGGATGCGCAGGCGGGTGCCGGGCGACAGGCGCACCTCGACCTCGAACCGCGCACAGGGCACCAGCGGCACCACCGTGTAGTGCGAGCCGGTCCTGCCCTGCGACAGCCACGACTCGTGCGTGGCGGGCAGCCTCGCCGGACGGCGGCCCGCGGGCGCGGTGACGTCGACGGTCTCGCACGCCTCGTGCAGCTGGAGCGTGCCGTCGCCCAGGTGCAGCACGGCGCGCAGCGAGCGCAGCTGCCGGCCGGCCGCGTCCCGGTGCTCCCGCCGGTTCAGGGCGGCCCGGACGACCAGGCGCAGCGCGTGGTCCATCCGTCGGCGGACCGTCCGCGGCGCGCACGACTGCTCCCGGGCCAGCCACTCGACCCGCTGGGTGAGGTGCCGGTGCTGGACGTCGCGCTCCAGCGCGAACGCCACCGCGGTCGTGCGGGCCAGCTCCGCCGGGAGGTCCACGACGTGCGAGCCCAGCCAGGTGAGCAGCCGGTCGCGGACGTCGCGGTCGCTGTCGGCCGGCTCGACACCGCACAGCGCGGCCAGCCGCTCGCCGACCCTGGCGCGCAGGTCGTGGCTGTCCAGCCCCCACCCCCGGCGGATCCGCACCAGCTCGCGCACGAGATCGTCCTCTGCGGACACCGGTCCCCCTCTCGAACTGCTCCAGCGAAGATTCGACGGGCGCCAGCGTAAGCCCCCATTCCGGCGCTCAGACCACGTCACTCTTCAATGTCCGCACTATTGCGCAGAACTTGGCCAGTACTTGTCCAATGAAAGGGTCGGGATATCGGGTGCCGGGACCCGTCCGATCGACGGACGGCAGAAAGCCGAAGGAACGTCATTGGATGCGGGTAGTGGGATCTTTTGCGTAATGGTCTTTTCCGGTGCGGGGGCGCTCGGGCACTGTTGCAGCATTAGCAGGCGAAAGGATTCTGAGGTGCCCGAATCGACGGAAACGGTGCGCGATCTCGCCCGCGTCGGCGAGCTGGCACACCGGGCGAGCGACACCATCGGCAGCAACGACTACACCGCCCTCACGGCCGGCGCCTACGACGTCGTCTGGCCGCTCGTCTTCGAACAGCACACCCGGCGCTTCGAGCTGCAGCGCGGACATCCGACGTGTGCCGCGTCGATCGCCGGGCTGCGCCCCGACTGCCTCGATCGGTTCCAGGACGACGTCGAGGCGGTGATGGAGGACCTCCTCCGCAACGCGAAGGTGCCGATCCACAACCTCGAAGGCTGGATCGTCCGCCGGCTCACCCCGGCGACCGTCGACGGCCACCGCCGCCGCCGGGGCGCCGTCGGGGCGCTCCAGCGTCCGCGGATGCCCGCCTGGCTCGCCACGGCGCTGCACCACGACCCGTGGCACACGACGCTGGCCATCGAGATCCTCGTCTGGGTCGGCGTCTCGGCCACCGCCGGCACCGGCCTCTGGCCGCTGAGCGCGTGGGCCGAGCTGCGCTCGAAGGTCACGGGGGAGCCGCTCGGCAGCGAGCGGGCGGTCGCGGCGGACGTGGAGACCGTCCTCGCGGCGATGCGGCAGAGCACGACGTGGTACGCGAACTTCGTCGAGCGACCGCTCGGCAGAAAGCAGGCACCTGTGACGCCATCGCCCCGCTCGGACCCCGACTCGGCCGCCCTGTTCGAGCAGCCGCACCTGGCCCTCAGCGAGCGCCACGACAACGACGAGGCCCGGCTCGCCGACCTGGCGGCGGCCGCGGTCCAGGCGATCGACCGCCGGATCCGGGCCGGCCAGGACCCGGTCGAGGCGGTCGGCATCGTCCTGGACCTGACCTTCCGCTCCGGCAGTGGCGCCGAGGACCTGGACCTGGTCCCCGGCGCCGGCGCGGACCCCGCCGAGCGGATCACGCTCCTGCTCGCCGACGAGACGGCGATGGCCCGCATCACCAGGGCGGTCCTGGACATCCTCGGCATCGATCTCCAGGCATGATCCGTCCCACCCGCGGCGGTGCGGCCGGACACCGGCCACACCGCCGCCGGAACACGTCCTCCACCCGCGGCTGACCCCGGCCGTCGAGCGGTGTGCGGCGAAGGCGGCGCGGCCGGTTCGTCGGGTGGTGGAGCGTGGTGGAGATGGCGGCATGACACGGCTGCCGGGACTCATGGAGGAGGACGGCATGCACGACCCGCTGGACGCCGGGTTCGCCCTCGCGCGCGGCGCTGTGCCGGCGGGGCTGCGCCGCTGTGCCTGGGACGTGCTGCTCCAGCGCGACGCGGCCGCCGCCCGGGCGGCCGCCCGCGACGCCGCCGGCAGTGTGCTGGAGATCGCCCGTCGCTGTCTCGTGGGCGACGACCTCGCCGCGGCCGTGCGGGCGCTCGACGTCGGGCGAGGGCTCGCGCTCTTCGCCGCTACGGAGTTCGTCGACGTCGCCGCCCGGCTCGACCGGGCCGGGCGGCCGGGACTCGCCACCCGCTGGCGGATGGTCACCGGCGGCGCCGGGGACATCCCCGCCGACCTGCGCACCGCCGCTCGGGCCGCACTGTCCGGGGATGGGGACGGGGACGGTGGCGACCCCGCGCTCGCCGGCCTGCTCGACCCGCCGGGACTGCCCGACATCCGCGCCGCCCTCGCGGCCCTGGACACCGACGCGCTCGTCTACCTCGTGCCCGGCACCGACCGGATGCCCGGCTGGGCGGTCATGGTGCCGGCCGCCGGTCCGCCGAGCCTGTTGGCGCTGCCGGGCCTGGTCCCCGACGCCGGCGTCGAGCGTCTGCTCGCCGCGGTCTCCGCACCGGACCTGGTCGGCGACGCGCCAGGCGGCGAGGCCGTCGCGGGGAGCCTCGACGCGCTGTGCGACTGGGCCTGGGGGGCCGCCGTCGGGCCGCTCGCGGAGCGGTTCCTGCCGGCCCTGCCGCCGGCGGCCGGTGGACGGCCGCCGCGGGTGGTGCTCGTGCCGGTGGGCGACCTCGCACGGGTGCCGTGGCATGCTGCGCGGCGCGGCGACGGGACCCACGCCGTGCGGCTCGTGGCGTTTTCGCAGACCGTCTCGGCGCGGATGCTGTGCCGTTCGGCGGCGGCGTCCGCGGTGCCGCTCCTGCCCGTCGGCCTCGTCGTCGCCGATCCGCGGACCGGCGAGGGGACCACCGACCTGGTCGCGGCGCGGACCGGGGCCGAGGCCGTCCACCGCTCGTTCTATCCCGGCGCCCGCTACGTCGGCCGCCGGCCCGACGGCACGACCAGCACGTCGGGCGCCGGCACCGCCGCCGAGGTGCGCGACTGGCTGACCAGCGGCCGGCCCGGCGCCGGGGCGATGCTGCACCTCGCCTGCCACGGGGTCAGCCAGCCGGCGGCCGGCGACACCACCTCGCACCTCGTGCTCGCCGGCCCGGACGGGCGGCTCACCGCCGAGGAGCTTGTGGCGCTGCTGGTGAAGGTGCCGGACCGGGCCATCGGCCTCGTCGTCCTGGCCGCCTGCCGCACGGGCGTCGCCGGGCGCGGCCACGACGCGGCGTTCGGCCTCGGCGCCGCGTTCCTCGCCGCCGGGGTCCGCACCGTGCTGTCCACCCAGTGGAGCGCCCCCGAACAGGACACCTCCGTCCTCGTGTACATGTTCCACCACCACCTCATGGTCGAGCGCCGCCCGGCGTGGGACGCGCTGCGCCGCGCGCAGCTGTGGATGCTCGACCCCCGGCGCGAGGTCCCGCCGGCGATGCCGGAGGCGCTGACCCGCCGGCTGGCCGGTGCTGACCCGGCGCGGGTCGTGGCCTGGGCCGGACTCGTCCACAGTGGACAGTGACGGGGCGGACGGCGCGATGGACACCCCGACGGACACCACGACCCTGCGCGCCCGGCTCGCCGCCCCGGCAGCCGCGCCGCTCGACCTCGACGCGCTGCGGTTCGTCCTGCTGGACACGGTGTCGGCCCTCGCCACGGAGGCGGCAAGCGCCCCAGGGCAAGCTCCAGACCAAGCCCCAGACCAGGCGTCGGACCAGGCCCCGGACCGGGCCGCGGACGGGCCGGGCGCGCTGCACGTGCTGGCCGCCGTGCTGGTCAGGGCAGCCGTGGAGCCTCCCGCGGCAGGGGCCGTCGACGAGCTGGTGGGCCTGGCGACCACCATCGTCTACGGCGCCGAGGAAGCGGACCCCGCCACGGCGGGCGTCGACCGGCTCGTCCTCGCGGTGGCCCACCTGCTGCGCGCCCGGCTGCAGCCAGGCGCCGGCGACGCCGACCGGGTGACCGCGGCCGGGCACCTGCTGGCCGCGGCCGAGCTGCTGCCCGCCGGTCACCCCGCCGCCGCCACCGTCGCCTCGGCGGCGCCCGCGTTCGTGGGGGCGGCCGGCCCGTACGCCGCCCGGCTCGCCGCCGCCCTCGCCCCCACCCGCACCGCCGGGGCGCTCCGGCCGGATGCACCGCCCTGACCCGACGGCCGCGGCGACCCGCCATTCGCCGCTGCGCTCTGCCCGCCGGGCCGGTGGCTGTTAACCTCGGTGTGCCATGGAACTGTCACCGCAGCAGCGCGACCAGCTTGCCCAGCTCCTGCGGGCCGAGCTCGGCACGCTGCGTGACGCCGCCGTGGCGTCGGGCGCGGACGCCGAAGCGGTGGCCGAGACCGTGGAGTCCCGCCGCCGCGCCCTTGAGGCCGACGCCCCCGACGGCGAGCCCCAGGACGACGCCCAGGGCGACCCCCAGCCGTAACGGCTCACCCGGCACGCCGCCGTCCATCGCGGCCGGGTGCTCCACGCCGCCCGTACCGGCGAGAAAACCCTCCATCGAGGTGCCCTCCATCCGTCCTGACTGACGGACATGCGACCGCGACCGGTCGCGGAGACGTGCTGTCGGAAGCGCTGTCCGTCAGGGATGCGGCGAAACGGGGTTCGACCGCAGAGAGGACGGCAAACCGTGACGCGAGGCGTATCTGCACGGGTGGCACTTGTCGCCCTGGCCGCCTGTGCCGGTGTATTCGCAGGCGCGGGGCCGGCGGCCGCGGAAGAGGGCGAGGTCAAGCCCATCGACGTCGTCGTGGCGGTGGACGAGTCGGGAAGTCTCCGCCCGGAAGCCGTCATACAGGAGAAGGCGGCCGCGACCACGATCGCGCTCGGCGAGCTGTCGGCGCAGTCGCGGGTGATCGTCTTCGGCTTCGCCAGCAGGGGCACGAAGCCCGCCGTCGAGTCGCAGCGGTGCGAGCTGCGGCCGGGGGCCGGCGCCGCCGACCGCGAGGCGATGGGCCGGTGCATCCAGCAGAACATCAACCTCCGCGCCGGCGGCGACGGCGACGACACCGACTTCGTCGCCGCGCTCAACCAGGGCATCTCCGACCTCGGCGGCAGCGACCGGCCGAAGGTGCTGTTCCTGCTCACCGACGGCCGGCTCGACGTGCGCGGCGACACCTCCTACGGGCCGAACGACACCGCCCAGCAGCAGCACGCCGAGGACCTGCTGCGGCGGCAGGTCCTGCCGAAGGCCAAGGAGCGCGGCGTCCAGGTGTGGCCGCTCGGCTTCGGCGGCGACATCGACCAGACCATGCTGGAGTTCTTCGCCGCCAATGGCGGCCGGGCGCAGTGCGACGGCCGGGAGGTCACGCCGAAGGCCACGCTGGTCCAGGACTCCGGCGGCGCGCGGCTGCTCAAGTCGATGCAGGAGGCGTTCGCCACCGCACGGTGCGGCGGCAGCTCGTTCGCCGAGCCGACGACCCTGGACGGTGGCGGCGAGGTCACCCTGAAGGTGCCGATCCCCGCCATCGCGACCGACGGCACCATCACCGTCTACAAGGCCGACCCCGCCGTGTCGGTCACCTTCACCGACCCGGACGGGCGGAAGGCGCCGAGCAGCGGCGAGGCCGACGGCTCGACCTTCGAGCTGGCCGGCAACAGCGGCACCGTCGAGGCGCTGCGGATCCGCAACCCGAAGCCGGGCGACTGGGCCGTCAAGCTCGTCGCGCCCGGCGGGATGTCCAAGCAGCTGGTCACCGCGAGCGCGCTGTGGCAGGGCGTGCTGCGCTCGGTGTTCGTCCTCGACCCGCCGAGCCCGGCGCCGGGGCAGGCCTTCACCGTGTACATGCGCCCGCACACCCGCTCGCTGGAGATCACCGACCCGAAGATCCTTGAGGGGCTGACGTTCTCGGCGCGGCTCACCGGCGCCGGCGCCGACACGAGCGTGGCGCTGCTCGACGACGGCAAGGACGCGGACGCCAAGGCCGGCGACGCGATCTACAGCGCCTCGTTCCAGCTCCCGGCGAACGCCTCCGGGCGGTACACCGTCCGCGGCGTCGCCAGCGGCACGGGCGTCGCCGCCGACGAGCACTCCGAGACCTTCGAGCCCGGCAAGCCGACGGACGTCAACGCGCAGATCGCCTTCGACCGGGCTCCCGCGGAGGCGGGGTCGACCCGGTCCGGGGTCGTGCGGGTGACCAACCGCGGCACCGCGCCGAAGGAGGTCCGCCTGCTCGTCAAGGACCTCAACCGGAGCGGGTCGGTGTCGGTCTCCCCGGCCACGGCCGCGGCGGCGCCGGGGCAGAGCGAGTTCAAGTTCAGCCTGGCGTTCGCGAAGGACGCCGTCGGCCCGTCCGGCGGCGTGCTGCAGCTCGTCGACGCCGCCAGCGGGGACGTGCTGACGAACACTCCGCTCGGCGTGACCGTCACCGAGCGCCCGTCCTGGCCGCAGCGGTACTTCTGGTGGCTGGTGGGCGCCGCGGTCCTGCTGGCCGCCGCCGCCGTCAAGGCCGCGCTGATGCTCGTCGCGCGGGTCCGGGGGCAGGACGTCAGGGGGCTGCAGTTCGCGCTGTACCGCGGCAACCAGCAGCAAGGAGGCGTGCTGGGGCCCGAGCCCGAACACCGCTCGAACCGGTTCGACTTCGACATCCTCGTGCCCCAGGACCATCGCGACCCGGCGGGCCTGCGGTCCACCAACACCGGCGAGGGCCCCTACACGGCGCGTCGCGGCGGCAAGAGCGGCGTGCTGCTGGGGCACCCCGGCGCCGGCAAGCCGCTCGAGCTCCTCACCGACGGCCCGGCGGTCGACCTGCAGCACCTGCCCGGCGGCTACTCGATCGCGGTGCGGGACTCGGGACAGGTCCCGAAGCAGCGGGACTACGACCCGCCCCAGCACGAAGACACCAGCCCCACCAACCGAGCGCCTGAATATCTCTAGGGGACCCCATGCATATCTATCACCCGGTCATGTTCGTAGGCCTCGGCGGCACCGGTTGCCGGGTCGGCGCGGAGCTGGAGCGCCGGCTCCGGGAGGAGCTGTGCGGCGCCGACGGCATGCGGCTGCGTGGCCCCGAGTACAACCTGCAGCACCTGCAGCCGTACGAGCTGCCGCACTGCCTGCAGTTCATCTACGCCGACCTGAGCCAGGAGGAGCTCAGCCAGCTCCGCCGCCGTTCGGTGCCGAACGAGTCCTACGCGGACGTGGCGAGCAAGACCGCCTCCTACGCGTACGACCTGCTGCCGCCGTTCGAGAGCTACCCGCAGGTCGCCCGGAACCTGCGGATCCAGGCCCCGGATTTCGTGGAGAGCTGGCTGCCGGGCCCCGAGCGGGAGCCGATGGTGGTGCCGCTCGGGCTCGGCGCCGGGCAGCTGCCGACGGTGGGCCGGGCGGCGATCTTCGAGACCGTCTCGCAGAACATCGACGCGGTCCGGCACCCGATCACGCAGGCGATCGGCGCGATCAACACCTCGGCCGCGGACCTGCGGGTGCTCAACCGCGACCTGGAGACGGCGCTGCAGCCGGTCGACGTCTTCGTGGCGTTCTCGGTCGCGGGCGGCACCGGCGCCGGCATCTTCTACGACTACCTGCACCTGATCGACTCGGCGTTCGCCCGCGCGAACGTCAAGGCGAACATCTACCCGCTGGTGCTGATGCCGTCGGCGTTCGACGAGGGCCGCGGCGGCGGGATGGCCGCCTCGCTCAACGCCGGCCGGTCGCTGCTGGACCTGTTCCGCCTCATCGACGACCTCAACCAGGACAACCGCAACCACGGCGCGCTCAGCGCCGAGCTGGTCAGCCGCGGCCTGCACGTGACCTACCCCAACGAGGGCGACGTGCTGATGCGCCTGGGCGCGGCGCAGACCGCGTTCCTGTTCAGCAAGACCGCCGGCATTGACCGGGAGGACCTGCACCGCTCGATCGTCGCGCTGATCCTGTCGCTGGTCGGCCTGGAGCAGCCGAAGCAGGCCCTCGGCGGGACCGACGGCCACCAGTCCTTCGCCGCGACGTTCATCAACGGCAGCCACGAGCGGCAGCTGATCTCCAAGACCGGCATCGGCCAGCGCAGCGTCTCCACCAGCCTGGTCGGGTCGCTGACCGTGCCCTTCGACGACCTCGCCGACATGTTCGCCGGCCGGATGCTGGCCAGGGGCGTGCGGGAGCTGCTGCCGGCGCCGCCCGGGCGGGCCGAGTCCAACCTCGACCACATCCGCAACTTCTTCAACGCCTCCGGCGTCGGCGCCGTGTGGGCGCGGGAGGAGCAGCCGTTCCGCGAGCCGGCCGCGGTGCGGGGCGCCACCGACATCGTCAACATGCTGCGCACCCGGGTCAAGCGGATGGAGGAGGGCCTGACGGGGCTCGACCAGTCCCTCGCCCGGCGGTCGCCGGAGCTCGCCCGGGACTTCAACCCGGTCGAGGGTGGGCTGCACGTCCTCAACGAGATCGACCTGCTGCGGCTGAAGCGGGTCTTCTGCGGCGACTCCGCCCTCGCCGAGCAGATCGACAAGATGGGCGTCGAAGGGGTGATGGAGAACCGCCGGCAGCAGCCCGAGCCGCCGTCGCAGGACTGGCGCATCCAGGCGCCCCAGCCCGCCGCGATCAAGAACGGGTTCGGCGGGGTGATCCGGGTGACCGTCGCCGACCCCGCCGTGCGCAAGAGCATCGAGACCCAGAACGCCTGGTACCGCTACCGCACCAACCGCTGCTGGCACGCCGCCTGGAACGACCACCGCGCCCTCTGGCACCCGCGGGTCGACCGGTTCGGCCAGAAGCTGCGGGCGCTCGTCGACGCCCTCGCCAACCACGCCGGCAAGAGCGAGGAGGACTACAACCGGCGCGCCGACGAGCTCTACCGGTCGCGGGTCGGCGTCACGTTCCTGCTCCCGCTGCGGACCGAGCTGGAGCTGACCTACGACCGGATGCTGCGCCGGCTCGCCGACCGGTACGCCGGCAAGAAGATCCGCCCGAACGCGACCGAGGGCGAGATCATCGCCGCGGTCCTCGGCCCCGACGGCTGGCGGGCGGCGCTCACCGAGAGCCTCACCCCCGGCCGCGGCCCGGAGCACGGCCTGCAGATCCTGCTCGGCCTGCTCAAGCAGCAGGTGGTGCAGATCCTGCGGGGCAGCGAGCAGCAGCAGGAGGAGGCGCCACTGCTGCCGCACATGAGCCAGCTGCTGCGCGCCGCCGCGACCCGTGACGAGGCGGCCGTCGCGCACAACGACGTGCAGTGGTTCGTCTCGGCGCTCGCCGGCATGATCCCGGCCGCGTTCGTCCCCGAGGGCACCGGGAAGCTGGACACGCTCGTGGTGTACCCGGCCGGCGCGCCCGACGACGACGTCGAGCGGTTCCTGCGGGAGACGCTGAAGCTGCCGCACGGGCACAACGTCGCGCCGCCCGAGTTCCGCGCCGTGAACACCGAGCTGATCACGGTCGTGTTCGCCCGTGGCGGCATGGGCGTCACCGAGGTCGCCGAGGTGCGGCAGGTCCTGCTCGACTGGTCCCAGGCGGCGAAGACACCGAAGCCGCAGCACTACCTCCCGTGGCGGCAGCGGCTCGGGTACGACCAGGACTGGCTCGCCACCACCGAACGGCACCGCGTGGAGATCCTCCAGCGGTTCCTCGCCGCGCTGTGGAACGGGCAGATCACCGTCAGCGGCGACCGGGACTCGCCGGCCGGGATCCAGGTCGTCACCCGCCGCGGCGCCCCCGCCTCCACCGGGATGGTCCTGGACCTGCAGCCGTTCGGCGCCGCCTCCTCGTGGGGCAGCCTGCTGCGCGCGTACGAGGAATGGACCCTCACCGACAGCAACGTGATCCGGCTGAACTTCTGCGAGAAGCTCATGGAGACCGCCCCGAACGGCCTCGCCACGATCATCGAGGACCCGGACCCGCTCTACGTGCACGTCGTCGACGTCGTCGTCGAGCGCGAGATCAAGATCCTCACGGACATGCTGGAGCGGCTGCCCGCCGGCACCCAGCCGTACTGCAAGCAGCTGCTCGGGTTCTGGCGGGACACGTTCTCCGCGGCCCGGCGCCGCACCTTCCTCGGCACCGCGCCGAGCGGCAACACGTTCGAGGAGCTGGAGCACACCGTGCTGACCCGCCACGTCCCGATGCCCGGGATGACGAAGCGATGACCACGACGACGCTGACGACGCAGGCACCGGAGAGCCGGACGCTCCTGGTCGACCTGCGCACCGAGTACGCCGCGCTGGCCGCGTGCCGCACCTTCAACGAGTACGTGCGGCAGCGGGGCGCCGGGCTGGACGGCGGCGTCCGGGAGGTCGACCTGAGCCGGGTCGTCGTCGTCGACCGGGCCGTCGACCTGCTCGCGCACAGCGACGCGCTGACCGTCGTGCGCAACGCCGGGGCCGTGCGGCACGTCGTGTGCATCGCGGTCGGGATGGCCGACGACGCGTCGGGCGTGCCGGTCCGGCTGCCGACGATCCTGCGCAACGAGGTCACGACCGTCCTGTGGGTCGGCGACGAGCACGGCATCACCTGGAACCCCGGCGAAGGGCCCGCGCCGGTCGTCGTCCTCGTCCCGGCCGGCGCCGGGTACAACCACCTCGACGACCTCCTCGAGGCGCTGACCGCGAAGGAGCTCTTCGACGAGGTGGCCGCCCGCGCGGCCGCCATGCCGTCGCGGGTCGCCGTCCCCGGGGTGCGGGTGGTGTCCAACCGCGTCGCCGGCGACGTGCTCGTGGCCGCCCAGCGGCGGGCCGTCGAGGCGATCGTCACCGGCGGCGACCGGGTCATCCCGGCCCAGCCGGGCGGCCAGGATCCGGTGGCCCTCGGCGGCGAGCTGGCCCGCCGGTTCGGGCACCCGGACCCGACCCAGCCCACCGGCGAGTTCGGGCACGCCCGCGGCGACGCCGAACGGGCCGCGCGGGCGCTCGGCGCGGCCCTCGCCACCGCCGGCCGCCCCTGGCAGCCGCTGCTGCCGCAGCGCGGGCCCGGGATCCCGGGCCTGTTCCGCCGGTCCGCGGAGACGCTGCACACCTACCGCGAGGCGCTGCGGCGGCTGCTGCTCACCGGCGACGCCGGCCCCGACGAGCAGCGCCGGGCAAAGCTGCGGGCCGAGGGGGTCACGCTGCCGCCGCCGCCCGGCGGGCCGGCCACCGACCAGCCGGCCGCGGTCGACCAGGTCCTGCGCACGACCCTCGGCGGGATCGGGATGGGCCGGCCGCTGCGGCAGCTCGTCACCGAGATCTTCGAGACCGCCAGCGCGCTGCGCCCGGCCGGCAGCGCGGTCCGGGTCCCGTCCGTCGACCAGGCCTGCCCCGACCAGCGCCTCGCGGAGCTGAGCTCCGTCCCGGCGATGCCGGGCGGGTTCGGCAGCCTCCTGGTGCCGCTGCTGATGGTGCTCGCGCCGCTGCTCGCGCTCGTCCCGGCGGCCGGGTCGCCGCTCGGCCGCACCGTCGCCGCCGGGCTCGGCGGTGCCGTGGTGGCGCTGCTCGTCCTCGGCGCCGCACTGCTGCGCGGCCGGCGCAACCGGATCGGGCTGGTCCGCCGCGCCGCCGTCCGCGACGTCGCCATGGTCGCGCTGGTACTGGTGATCAGCGCGGCGCTGCCCGTGGTCGGCGCCGCGCTGCTGCTCGGTGGCGGCCTCGGTGGAGGCCTCGGCGACGACCTCGGTGCCGGTGCCGACCCGCCCGTGCCGGCGCAGGTCGCCTGGGCCTGCGCCGGAGCCGGCGTGCTGCTCGCCGTGGTCGCGACCGGGCTGTGGTGGAGCCGCCTGGTCGCGGCGTGGCGGCTGCGGCTGCCCGCCGGCCAGCCCGACCGGCTCGTGCGGGCGCTCACCGACGTGTACGACGAGGCGACCGTGGAATGGGTGCTCACCGACGCCCGTACCCGCGCCTCCGACGCCGTGCGGACGCTGGGCAGCACGCTCGACTCGCTCGGCGACGAGCTGCTCGCGCACGGATCGGCGCTGGACGCCGGCCCGCAGGGGACGCCCTACACGGCGGCGACGACCGTCGGCGCGGTCAACGCGATCGTCCGGCACGACCTCGTCACCCTCACCGTCGACTGTGTGGAGCGCGGCGCCGCCGACATCAGGCGCGGCGAGCGTGACGGCGTGCCCGACCGGGTCGCGCAGGACGCCCGCGACCTCGCCACCGGCTACGACCGCTACGTGCGGCACGACGGCATCCAGCACCCGCCGCCCCGCTGGCCCGCCCGCGGCGACCGCGACCAGCTCGTCCTCACCTGGTGGCGCGGCCTGGACGACTTCCGCCGGGCGGCGCTGGACGACGGCCCGGTGCAGCAGCTGTGCGCCGACGACCAGCTGCAGCTGATCGGCAAGGACCCGGCCGGCGCGGTCGTCGTCGCGTTCGCGCCCGGCAGCGCCAAGGAGGCGATCGCCGACGCCGTCGACGGCCTGGACCCCGGGCGCCGGCCGCGCCCCGCCGAGCTGGTCTGGACGACCGCCGGCACGTCGGCCGGGATGCTGCACCTGGTGCCGCTGCGCGCCCGCGTCGAGTTCGAGCAGCTGGAGGCGACCGCATGACCGATCTGGGGACGTGGCAGGCGATTGTGGCCGGCGTACTGACGCTCATCGGCCTGTACGCCGTGTGGTCGACCGCCGAGGGCCTGATCCATCCGGCGGGTCCTGCCGGCAAGCGGGACGGCACGGCGGGCGACAGGCGCGCCGACGAGGACGGAGGTGGCCGGGATGTCCGGCGCGATCTGTGACGAGGTCCTGGACTTCACCACGCCTGCCGGTGACGAGGTCTCCTGGCCGGTCCTGAGCGACCCGGGCGACTCCGGCGGCCCGTTCGACAACGGCGGCTTCCGGTTCCGCACCCGCTACCTCGCCGCCGGCGGCGGATACCAGGTCCTGCAGCGCCGGCTGGTCGGCAGCGGCACACCCGGCGAACGCGACGCCTGGGAGCGCCGCCTCGACGGTGAGATCTGCGCCGGCCTGCGCCTGCACCGCCGCTTCGGCGAGCGGGACCAGCGGCCGCTGCTGCCGCGCATCGTCGGCTACAAGGTCGACGTGGACGAGCCGTTCGTCCTCTGGCAGCCGGTGCCCGGCGAGCCGCTGGCCGGCCACCTCGGCCGGCTGCTCAACGAGGACATCGACCGGGTGCTCGTGGACGTGCTGACCGCCCTGGCCCGCCTCGACGCGGTCGGCGTGGTCCACCGGGCGATCAGCCCCGACACCGTGCGCTGGGACCGGCACCACGCCTACCTCGACGGGTTCTCCTGGGCGGCGCTCGCCGGGGAGCCCCGTGAGCCGCTCGGCGAAGGGCCGTGGAGCCCACCGGAGCAACGTACCGGCGAAGGCAACGCCGACCCGCGCGACGACGTCTGGAGCGTCGGGGTGCTGCTCGGGCGGATCGTGTCCGGGACGCTGAACGGCACGCCCCGCCCGCAGGACCTCGGGCCGCGGTTCGGCGCGCTGCTCGGCGACATGCTGGAGCCGGTCGCCGCGCGCCGGCCGACCGCCGTCGAGGCGCTCGCGCGGTTGTCGATCGCGTCCCCGGTCGGCCGCCCGGGCGAGCCCGACGACCGGCTGGCGGCCGGCCGCCGGCGCTACGAGGAGCTGCGGTCCGGCCGTGTGCCGGGCGGGCACGGCGCGGCCCACGCCGCCGCGGCGCTGGAGGAGGCCCGCCCGGCCCGGCGGGGGTTCTTCCGGTCGCGGCCGCCGGCGCAGGCCGCGCCCGAGGCGCAGTACCCGCCCCGGCGGTGCTACCTGTGCCTGGACGACGTGCAGTGGACCGGGACGAACCTGCGCCGCTGGGTCGACGGCAAGTACCGGGCGCTGGAGCTGACGCCGGACCTGTCCGAGGCGCAGCGCGAGTCGCTGCTGCTGCACGCGATCCAGCGCTGCCCGAACCGGGCCGGCGACGGCCCCGACCACTACCTGCCGGTGGGCTACCTGCGCAGCGGCAGGCCGATCAACGTCGCCGTCATCGGCAGGTCCGGCGCGGGCAAGACGCACCTGCTCGCCGGCATCGTGCGCGACATCGACGCCGGCGGGCTGACCAACTTCAACGTCATGACCGGCGCGGTCGACATGGCCGGGCACGACAGCTTCCGCGAGCAGCACATCACGCCGCTGTACGACCAGGGCACCATGCTCCCGCACACCGGCGCGGTGGCCGAGGTCGAGTACACCGACGGCGTCGTGGTGACCGTCAACGGCCGGTCGCGGCCGCTCATGTTCTTCGACGTCGCCGGGGAGACCCTGCAGCCGCGGCAGCAGCGCACCCGGGCGGCGCAGTTCCTGTCCGCCGTCGACGCGCTGCTGTTCGTCGCCGACCCGGAGATGGACACGATCGACGCGACGTTCGGCGCGGTGATCGACCGGCTCGCCACCCGGCAGGGCCCCGACGGCCGGCTCGACATGCCCGCCGCGATCGTCGTGACGAAGAGCGACCTGGGCCGCTTCGAGGAGCCGGTCGACCGGTGGATCCGCGCCCGCTCGACGGCCGTCCCGCCGCTGGACTGGGACCGGGTCGTCGAGGAGAGCCGGGATGCCTACGCGTACCTGCACCGCCGGGGGCGCACCGGGCTGCTCGCGCCGTTCGCCCGCTTCCGCGACTGCACGCTGCACTTCGCCTCGGCGACCGGCGGCGGCGCCGACTCCGGCGGGCGCTTCCCGCGTGGCGCCCGGCCGCAGCGCTGCCTGGAGCCGCTGCTCTCGCTGCTGGCGCAGCTGGACGTGCTGCCCGCCGGGACGCTGCATCGGGGTGCGGAGATGCCGGCCGGGACGACGAGGAGGGCGTAGTGAGCGGCCAGGTGCACACGATGCTGTTCCAGTGGTCGGAGGCGAAGGGCTTCATGACCGCCCGCTCGTCGCTGCCGAGGCCGGAGCAGGAGCTCTGGTACGACCGTCTGCTGCCGCGACTGTCGCTGCCGCAGGGCCAGTACGACACCGGCAGCACCTGCTACCTGCAGTACGACGACGTCATGGCGCTGCTGCACCGCTGGCCCGCCAAGGACGGCCACCACCGCGCCTCGACCCGCACCCGGGCCCTGCTCGGGCCGCCGCGGCTGCTCACGTTCGCCGACGCGGTCAGGGTCCGCACCGACGCCGAGCCGGTCGAGGGGATCGACGGCGAGGGCCCGTTCCCGGGGATGCCACCGGGATGGCGGGCGGCGAGCGACGACGACGCCACGATCCTCGCCGCGCTCGAGGAGTGCCACGATCGGCTGGTCACCTTCGTCGCCGGGCTCCTCACCGACGGCGCCGCAGGGCGCTTCGCGGTGGTGGCGCCCGAGCAGTACCGGCGGGCGCTGCTGTGGGGCGCGCAGCACTGCTTCCGGCCCGACGAGTGTCCACCGTGGACGTTCTCGACGGCGGAGGCGGGCGTGGCCGGGACCGACCTGCCGCGCATCGTGTTCGTCCCGTCCGAGGCGTCGTCTCGCGGCTACGGCGGCGACGACCTGTCGTGGATCGACGTCAACCGGCCCGAGTACGTCGACCCGCTGGCGCGCGACCATGCCGCGCGGGTCGTGGACGACGCGCTGTACCGCGTCGCCGTCCCGCACCGGACCGCCCACAACGGACGGCCGCCGGTGCCGCACTCGCTGCCGCAGGCGGTGCCCCATTCGATACCGCAGGCGGTGCCTCATTCGATACCGCAGCCGGTGCCGCATCCGGTGCCGAGTTCGGTGCCGCAGCCAGTACCGCAGCAGCCGCCGATGCCGGAGCAGGTGAGCGTGCCGTCCGGGTCCCCGGATGCCCACCGGCAGGCTGAGCGGCCGGCCAAGGAGCCGGCGGTGCTGCGGACCGAGGAGAGCGAGTACGCCGTGTTCGTCCTCAGCCTGGCGATCGGGTCGGCGCTGTTCGTGCTGCTCCTGATGTATCTGGGGGCGGCGCAGTGAGCGCCGTCCGGGCGGTGCTGCGGGACCCGCACTGGTACCGCGACGCGGCCGGCGCCGGCCTGCAGGCGCTCGCCGCGTTGCTGCTGACCCTCGCGTGGGCGGCCAGGGACCCCGACCTGCCGCGCGTCGCCTGGGCGGCGTTCGCGGGCGTCGGCCTGTGCGGCTGGCTGTTCCTGATCACCGCCGCCCGGTCCGCCCGCCTGGCCGCCACCGGCGCCGGCGAGCTGCGGGGGCTCCTGCTGGTCGCGATGCTGCTCGCGCAGATCGGCTTCGTGCTGCGGCTCAGTGCCCGCGAGCCGGTGGTGCCCGGCCTCGAATGGGTCGTCTTCATGATCTCGGCGCTGCTGTTCCTCGCGGCGTACGAGGTCGCCCGCCAGCCGGTGCACCAGATGCTCTGGGTCGCCACGGTCGGCGTGCTGCTCGCCGGGTCGGTCGCCGCCGTCGTCGCGACCCCGCACGGCGTGCTCGAGCCGCGCCTGTACTGGCGGCAGGCCCTCCCCGCGGCCGTCCTCGCCGCGGCCGTGTCCGGCGCCGTGGTGCTCGGGTGCCTGTGGCGCCGGGACCGGGTCATGCGGGAGGCGGTCAGGGCGCACGTCGTCGCCGTGCCGCCGCTGGCCGTCTACGCGTTCACCCGCGACCCGGGCGCCGCGACCCTCGTGTGCGGCGCCACGGCCGGCGCGGTGTTCGGCGCGGGACGGGTGCTGTGGCGGTCGTCGTGGACCGCGACCCTCCGGCCGATCGGCACCGGCGTCGCCGCGGTCGCGGCCGTCACGACGGTCCTGTGGCTGTTCGACCCGTGGAAGGTCGCCGTCAGGGAGCCGGCACCCGCCCGGGATCTCGTCGGGGTCGCGCGGGAGACGGCCGGGGCCGTGTCGCTGGCCGACGTCGGCGGGCGGGCCGGCGAACTGGTGCTGACGCTGCTGGTCCTGGTGTTCGCGCTGCAGGTGGGGCTGCTGGCGGCGCGGGCCGCCCGCCCGGACGCCGAGCTGCCGGACCGGCACGCGTTCCAGCGGGTGTGGGCGGTCGCGCTCGGCGGCCAGGTCCTCGCGTCGCTCCTCGCGCCGCTGCTGGTCGGGGTGCTCCGGCTGCCGGCCCCACCGACCCTCACCACGCTGCCGTTCGCGGCCGACGGGGCGAGCTTCGTCGTGACGTTCGCGGCGCTCGGCCTGCTGTTCGCCGCCGCCCAGCGCCCGCCGGCCGGAGCCCTGTAACGCCTGGGCGGCCCAAAAGGTTGTATCGGATAGGGGTCTGCGAATCTTCGCGGACGTCGATACTGTTTCCGCCACGGGCACCCTGACGGGGAAGGGTGGTGCTGGTGGAAACGCTTGTGCACAAACAGGATCCGGTCCTGTCTCACATCGCTCTGGTCGCCGCGGCGACCGCCGGCGTCGTCGCTCAGGGTGGCTTCTACCTGCCGGGCAGGACGCTGGTGACCGTGCTGGCCATGGTCGCGTTCGGCCTCGCGCTGCACGCCCGGCGGGACCTGCTCACGGGGCTCGTCGCGATCCTCGGCACCGCCGGTGCCGTCGTCGCGTGGGCGCTGCTGCGGGGCGTCATGAGCGGCGGGCTGCCGGTCGTGGCCGCGGTCGCGGCGAGCCTGGCCACGCTCGTCGCGGCGCTCGCGGCGGTGCGCCTGACCGGCCCGGCCGCCCGGCAGTGGCTCATGTCGGGCCTGGTCGGGCTCGGCACGCTGGTCGCGGTGACCGGCTGGGCCGGCGTCGCGTGGCGGCTGGAGCGCTGGTCGGTGCTGGTCGAGTCGACGATGTGGCGCGCCGCGTCCACGCTGACCTACTCCAACGCCGCGGCGGCGGTCCTCGCGGCCGCCGCGCTGCTGGCGCTGGCGCTGGCGGTCGACGATCCAAACGTCTGGTGGCGGCCCTGCGCCGTCTATCTCACGCAGGTGGGGCTGGCCGCGACGCTGAGCCGGGCGGGTGCGCTCGCGTTCGCCGCCGGGCTGGTCGTGCTCGCCGCCGCCTCCGGTGTACGAACCGTGCTCCGGCACGCCGTCCCGGCCCTGCTGGGCGCGGGGGTGGCCCTGGCGGCGCTCATCCCGTCGTTCCCAGCGGACGCGTCGCCGCGGCCGCTGCTCGCGGTCGGCGGCCTGGTCGCCGGCGCCGTCGTGGCGCTGGTCCTGCCGCGGCTGCCCGCCTTCGTGCTGCTGGGCGCCGGCGCGGTGCTGGCGGTCGCGGCGCTGCTGGGCCTGCGGCACGTGGCGGGGCTCGACGCGCTGCTCGCCCGGCGGGCGACCCTCGCCTCCCGCGGGCGGTCCGGGGCCACGTCCTCGGCGCTGGACCTGGTCGCCGCCCACCCGCTGGCCGGCAGCGGCCCGGGGCAGGGGCGATACTTCTGGATCGACCACACCGGCCAGCTGGTCGTGAGCCGGTGGGTCCACAACGAATACCTGCAGTGGCTCGTCGACCTGGGCGCGATCGGCCTCGTGCTGCTGCTCGCGTTCGTCGCGGCCCTGATCCTGCACGTCCGCGCCGGCAGGCGTGCCGGCGTGCCCATCCCGCTGTGGGCCGGGGCGGTCGCCGCCATCGCCGCGCTCGCGCTGCACAGCGCCTTTGACTTCCTGTGGGAGCTGGCGGTCGTCCCGCTGCTCGTCGGTGTCCTGGTGGGCATCGCGGGTCCCTCCCACGGCGAAGAGTCCGTACCACCACCCAACGGGGAGGAAACATCATGAAGGTCACCAAGTCCAAGCTCGGCGTCGCCGCGCTCGCGGTCGGCGGGGTGCTCGCGTTCGCCGTCCCGGCCGGCGCGGCCGTCAACCTCCAGTCCGAGTCGCCGGGCCACGGCACGGTGAAGATCGCCAAGCAGGCCCAGCTGAAGGCGAATGGCGCGGCCACCGTCGTGACCCTGAACGTCAGCTGCCCGGCCGGCTGGCTCTTCACCGGTTACGTCAGCGTCACCCAGGCCGTCGGCAACATCACCACCGGTGGCTCGAACCGCACGTCCGAGATCACCTGCACCGGCTACACCCAGAAGGTCAAGGTCCCGGTGACGGCCTCGCCGGCACCGTTCAAGGTGGGCGACGCGTACGCCCTCGGCGAGATCCAGGTCCACAGCCCCGGCTACCAGTACTTCTACGCCAACACGGGCCGCGAGATCGTCAACGTCCAGTCCTGATACAGGGGGCGCGCCGGCTTCCGGGCCGGCGCGCCCGCGCTTCCCGGCGGTGGTCGGGCCGGGAGGCGCCACACGACGGGGGTGTCGAGCAGGGACGTAACGGGGGACCTGCTCGACACCCCGCGGTCGATGATGGAGGGGTGACAGCGTTGCTGATCCACCTGCAGGCCGCGGGCACGAGCCTGGTGCTGGACGCCCGCGGCCCGCGGCCGCCCGCGATCCTGCACTGGGGCGCCGCGCTGGGCGACCTGGCCGACGCCGACCTGGCGGCGCTGGCCGGCGCGGCGGTCCCCGCGGTGCCACCCAGCTCCCTGGACGAGCCCCTGCGGCTGTCGACGCTGCCAGCGCTGGCGGAGGGCTGGACGGGCCGCCCGGCCGTGCGCGGCTCCTGGGCGGCGGGCCCGGCCCGCCCCG
The DNA here is from genome assembly GCF_040614215.1 of Dactylosporangium sp. NPDC006015. NCBI lineage: Bacteria > Bacillati > Actinomycetota > Actinomycetes > Micromonosporales > Micromonosporaceae > Dactylosporangium > Dactylosporangium sp. NPDC006015. The sequence continues at coordinate 83,274 of NZ_JBEXUD010000034.1, read as the reverse complement.
CGTGGCGGCTCGCCGGCGTCGAACGCCCCTCTTCCGGCGCCGTCGTGGCGGACCTGCGCTCGGCCGACGGGCTGCTCCAGGTCGCCGGCGAGGTCTCGCTGTCGCCGCAGGGCGTACTGAGGATGCGGCACACCCTGACGAACCACGGCACCGGCCCGTTCCTGCTCGACGCGCTCGACGTCGTGCTGCCGGTGCCCGCGCGGGCCGCGGAGATCCTCGACTTCAGCGGCGTGTGGGCCTACGAGCGGCGACCGCAGCGGGCCCCTCTGCGCGACGGCGCCTGGAGCCGCGAGACCCGGCACGGCCGCCCCGGGCACGACGACCCGTTCCTCATGATGCTCGGCGTCCCCGGCTTCGACTTCCGCGCCGGCGAGGTCTGGGCCGTGCACCTCGCGTGGAGCGGCGACAAGCGGCTGTGGGCCGAGCGGCAGCCGCTGGGCCGCTCGGTGCTCGGCGCGGGCGAGCTGCTCGACCCCGGCGAGATCCTGCTCCCGCCCGGCGGGTCCTACACCTCGCCGTGGACGGTGGCGGCCTGGTCGGCGACCGGGATCGACGGCCTCTCCGAGCGCCTGCACGGCTGGGTCCGCGCACGCCGGGGCCCGGTCCCGCCGCGTCCGGTGGTGCTGAACACCTGGGAGGCGGTCTACTTCGACCAGAGCATGGAGCGCCTGCGGGGCCTCGTCGACGCGGCGGCGGACGCGGGCGTCGAGCGCTTCGTCCTCGACGACGGCTGGTTCACCGGGCGGACCGACGACCGGCGGGCGCTGGGGGACTGGACCGTCGACGCGGCCCGCTGGCCGCACGGGCTGCACCCGCTCGTGGCGGCGGTGCACGCCCGCGGCATGGACTTCGGGCTGTGGGTCGAGCCGGAGATGGTCTCCCCGGACTCGGACCTCGCGCGGGCCCACCCGGACTGGCTGCTCGGCCCGCCCGGCGCGGCGACCTGGCGGCACCAGCGGGTCCTCGACCTGTCGTCCGGCGCCTACGAGCACGTCCTGGAGGGCCTCACCGCGCTGCTGCGGGAATACCCGATCGCCTACCTGAAGTGGGACCACAACCGGGACCTGCTGCAGGAAGGCGCCGCGCACCGGCAGACCACCGCGCTCTACCGCCTGCTGGCCGAGCTGCGCGGGCGGTTCCCGCACGTCGAGGTGGAGAGCTGCGCGTCCGGCGGCGCCCGCGTCGACCTCGGCGTGCTCGACCTCGTCGACCGGTTCTGGACCTCCGACAGCAACGACCCCCTCGAGCGGCAGCGCATCCAGCGCTGGACCGGCGTCCTCGTGCCGCCGGAGCACCTCGGCTCGCACGTCGGCGCGCCAGCGGCGCACGTCACGGGGCGCACCAGCGACCTGAGCCTCCGGCTCGCCACCGCGCTGTTCGGCCACGCCGGCATCGAGTGGGACCTCACCACCGCGTCGGGGGAGCAGCGGCTGGAGGTCGCCGAGTGGGTGCGCTGCTACCGGCGGCTCCGGCCGCTGCTGCACACCGGGACGGTGGTCCGCTCCGGCGGCGACGACCCCGACCGGCTCGTGCACGGCGTGGTCGCGGCCGATCGCGGCGCCGCCGTGTACGCCCTGGTGACCCTGCGGGCCTCCGGCGCCGCGATCCCGCCCCCGGTCCGGTTCGCGGGGCTCGACCCGGACCGCCGGTACACCGTGCGGCCGCTACCCCTCGGCGGCCCGCCCAGGACCGTGCAGGACCGGCCGCCCGCTTGGCTGCTCGACGGCGGGATCACCCTGCCGGGCCGGCTGCTGGCGGAGGTGGGCCTGCCGGCGCCGCTGCTGGCCCCGCAGCAGGCGGTCGTGTTCGAGGTGGTCGCCGCCTGAGGTCGGGACCGGTCCTGAGCGGCAGCCGCGACGAGCGGGCCGTTTGGCTCAGCCGCGGCCCTCCGCCGCCGAATGGGTGGTTGACGACGGTGTCGGGCGGAGGTTGCCAGGGCGGTGGGAGCGGACCGGCGGACGCGGCGCTGGGCGGCCGTGCTCTGGGTGCTCGGCGGCCTGTACGCGCTCACCGTCGCCGGCATCGTCGCCACGCTCGGCCGTGGCGGCGTCCCGGCCGACGTGCCCGCGGGCGCCGGCATCCTCGTGTCCGGCGCGACCGGCCTGGTCTGCGCCGTGTGCGCGGCCCGCCACGACTGGCTCGACCGGCGGACCCGGCGCGCCTGGCGCTTGATGGCCTTCGGCTACGGGCTCGCGCTCGGCGTGCCGGTCGTCGCCACCGTCACCGACACGGGGCCCTTCCCGTCGCCCGGCGACGCGGCGCACCTGGCGTTCGTGCTGGTGCTGCTGTTCGCGGTGCGGGCGTTCCCGTTGCTCCCGGAGACCCGCGGCGAGCGCCACAAACACGTCCTCGACGCGGCCATCGTCGTCGCCGGCGCCGCCACGACGATGTGGTACTTCGTGGTCGGGCCGTACATCGCGGCGAAGGGCGCCTCGACCGGCACGGTCGTCGCCGCGGCCGCCCGCCCCGCGGCCGACCTCGCCCTGCTGTCCGGGCTCGTCATGGTGCTCCTGCGCGGCGCCGACCCGACGTCGCGCCGCCCGCTGGGCATCGTGGCCGCCGGGATGCTCGTGTACACCGTGGGCGACGGCCACCTCGGCCACCTGCGGGCCCACGCCGACCAGGTCGGGCGCACCTCCTGGCAGCTCGCCTGCTGGAGCACGACCCTGTTCCTGCTGGCGGCCGCCGCCGTCGAGCAGAACCGCCGGGCGACCCGGCGGTCCGTCGATCGCGGCGCGGCGCGGCCCGGCAGGACGCGGCTGCTGCCGTACGCCGGGATCGGCGTCGGCTACGCGCTGCTGGTGCTCGCCGCGGTCCGGCAGGGGCAGGCGCACCCGTGGGCCGGGCTCGTCGCCGGCGCGGCCGGCATCACCGGGCTGGTCATGCTGCGCCAGGCGCTCGTGCAGCAGGAGAGCCGCGAGATGGCGGTCACCGACGGGCTCACCGGGCTGGCGAACCGGTCCCGCGTCCACGAGGTCCTCGGCCGCGCCCTCGCCCGCGGCGGGCGGACGGGCGGGAGCACCGCCGTGCTGCTGCTCGACCTGAACGGCTTCAAGCAGGTCAACGACGCCCTCGGGCACGAGGCGGGCGACCGGCTGCTGGTCGAGTTCGGCGAGATGATGCGCCGCAGCGTGCTCGGCGGCGACCTGGTCGGCCGGCTCGGCGGCGACGAGTTCGCCGCGGTGCTGCACGACATCGGCCGGGTCGACCACGCCGTCGCCGTCGCCAGGCGGATCGCGGCCGCGACGGAGCAGCCGATCCCGTTCGGCGACCAGACGCTGCGCGCGTCGGCGAGCATCGGCGTCGCCGTCGGCGGGCCCGGCGAGTGCACGGCCGACGAGCTGCTGCACCGCGCCGACCTCGCCATGCACCAGGCGAAGCGACGGGATGACGGCACCCGCTGGCAGTGCTGGGACCGCAGCCTGACCGACGAGGCCGAGCTGTCGCTGGAGCACGAGCTGCGCGGCGCGATCGCCGGTGGCCAGCTGCGGCTGCTGTACCAGCCGATCGTCGCCCTCCCGCACCGCGAGATCGCCGGCGTGGAGGCGCTCGTCCGCTGGGAGCACCCCAGGCACGGGCTGCTCGTCCCGGAGAGGTTCGTGCCGCTCGCCGAGCGCGCCGGCGTGATCGAGGACCTGGGCCGCTGGGTGCTGGAGCAGGCCTGCGCGCAGGCGAAGGCGTGGCAGCGGCGGGTGCCGTCGCTCCAGCTCAACGTCAACATCTCGCCCCGTCAGCTGGACAACCAGGGCTTCACCGGCGAGGTGCTGGAGATCCTCGACCGGGCCGGGTTCTTCCCCGGTCACCTGGTGCTGGAGGTGCCTGAGAGCGCGGTCGTCGGCGGCGCCGCCGACGGTGCCGGGCACACCGCCGAGGCCGACCCGATCGCGCAGCTGGAGGCGCTGACCACGGCCGGGATCCGGGTCGCGCTGGACGACTTCGGCACCGGGTACTCGTCGCTGCGCTACCTGACCCGCCTGCCGGTCGACGCGCTCAAGCTCGACAGCTGCTTCGTCGCCGAGCTCGACGGCACGTCGAAGGGCTCCGCGGTCGCGCAGGCGGTGCTGCGGCTCGGGCAGATGCTGCACCTGGACACCGTCGCCGAGGGCGTCGAGGGCGAGGCCCAGGCGCGCGAGCTGACCCTGCTGGGCTGCGAGAAGGCCCAGGGCATCTACTTCTCCGGCCCCGTCCCCGCCGCCGACCTGGAGCGCCAGCTGCCGGCGGCCGCGTCGCCCCGGTGACAGCGCTCCCACGGGACAGTAGCGGGTTGCCGCGCTGCGAGTGATACTCGTCGCACCATGCGTGACTCAGTGCGTCTTCGTGCGGCCGTCGCACTCCTCACCGCCACGGGAGCGGTCGTGCTCGGGGTGGCCGGCGCCCTCCCCGGAGGGCTCGCGACGCTTCCCCTGGCGGTGGCCGCGGCCGTCGGGGGCACCCTGCTCGGCCTCGCCGCCGCGGCGATCTGGCTGCCGGCGGCGGTCCTGCTGCTGTGGCTGCTTCCGGGTTCGGGCTCCGGCGACGGTACGGGCGCCGCGGCCGCCGCGCCGGAGCCGCACCCGGTCGTCGCCGTCGCGGCCGTCGCCGCCGCCGGGCTGCTGCCGGTGCTCGCCATGCGGGTGCGGCGGGCGTGGGCGGCGCACGGCGAGCGGATGCGGATCGAGGCCCGGGCCGCCGCCGCGGCCGCCGAGCGCGCCCGGCTCGCCCGGGAGATGCACGACTCGCTGAGCAAGACGCTCGACGCGATCGCCCTCGGCGCGGCCGCGCTGCCGGGCACGCTCGCCGAGCCCGACCGGGCCAGCCGGCTGGCGGCGACGCTGCGCGACGGATCGCTCGACGCGGCCCGCGACGCCCGGGTGCTCATCGACGAGCTGCGGTCCAACCCGGCCGACGCGCCGCTGTCCGACGTCGTCGCCGCGATCGGGCGGGAGTGGTCGGTGACCAGCGGCGTCGGCGTGATCCTGCACAACGCCGACGTCGACGCCGCCCCCGAGGTCGGCATCGAGCTGTGCTGGATCCTGCGTGAGGCCCTGCGCAACGTGGCCGCGCACGCGGGGGCGGAGCTGGTCGCGGTGACGCTGAACCGGGCCGGCGGCGAGGTGACCCTCGAGGTCCGCGACGACGGCGCCGGCTTCGCCGTGCCCGACGACCTGAGCCTGCTGCAGCGGGCGGGCAGCCACGGCCTCGTCGGCATGCAGGAGCGGGCCCGGCTGTGCGGCGGGACGCTGACCGTGTGGTCCCGGCCCGGCGGCGGCAGCCGGGTCACCGCGGTCGTCCCCGCCGAGCCCGCGACGCCCGCGTCACCGCCGTCGCGCCGGCTGCGGCTGCTCATCGGCGCCGCCGCGGTGGCCCTGCCGGTGGCGCTGATCCTGCCGTTCACCGGGGTGCCGCCGTTCGGCGAAGCCGCGGACCCGCCCGGTGAGCGCGTAGCCGGGGCGTCCACCGGCGCCCTGCCCGCGGGTGACGGGCCGTCCGTCCCGGGTGGACAGACGCCCACCGGGCCGGGCGGTGTGCCGTCCGGGTCGCCGGCGGGGGCGTCGCCGGGCGCCGCACCGGCCGTCACGAAGTCGCCGAAGGCCTCGCCGGGCGGCGCCTCCGGCCAGCCGTCACCGCCGGTCGCCGGACCGCCCACCGGGACCGACGCCGCGAACGCCTGCACGGTGCGGTATTCGAAACGCAACGAGTGGAACCCGGGCTTCGTCGCCGACGTGGTCCTTACCAACACCGGCACGCGGACGATCGACGGCTGGTCGCTGCGGTTCCAGTTCTCGTCGGGTCAGCAGCTGATCAGCTACTGGGGCGCGATCGCCACCCAGACGGGCCCGGCGGTCGTGGTCGAGGACGGCGGGGTCAAGCCGACCGTGCCCGCGGGCGGCACCGTCACGTTCGGGCTGCAGGGCACCTGGCAGGGGGCCAACCCGGCGCCGACCGTCTTCACCCTGAACGGCGTTCGGTGCGGCTGAGCCACTGCACGATCGCCTCGGTGCGGTTGTTGACGCGCAGCTTCAGGTAGATCTGGCTGACCCGGTTGCGGACCGTCTTCTCGGCCAGGTCGAGGCGCGTGGCGATGGCCGCGTTGGGCTCGCCGGCCGCGATCAGCTCCATGATCTCGTGCTCGCGGCGGGTCAGCGGCTGGTGCAGCAGCGCCGGCACCCGGTCGGCGGTGCGGTGCTGCACGTGATCGACCACGATGGACAGTGGCACCGGCGAGAGCCGGCTGTGCCCGTCGGCGGTCGCGCGGGCCGCGTCGAGCAGGTCCGCCCGGGTGTACTGGCCCTCGACCAGCAGGCTGCGCGCGCCGGCCCGCAGCATCGGCACCACGTCGCCGGGCACCACCGCGAAGGCGACGACCAGCACCGGCGGGCGCGGCGGCGGCAGCGTGGCGAGCGCGGTCAGCTCGCGGATCGGCGCGTGCGTGTGCAGCACGACGAGATCGGCGTCGATCCGCCCGCCGTTGAGCACGTGCAGCAGCGGGCGCACGTCCAGTGCGCCGGCGCACGGGCGCAGCAGCTCGGCGAGGCTGTTACCGGTGGAGCTGATGACCAGGACCCGCATGCCCGTCACGACACCACGCGCGCGGCGTGTTGGCAACGTTTCCCGAAACTCCCGCTGGGTGCGTTTCCGCATCTCAGGAGCGATTCGCGGGGATCGCACCCAGCGGATTTGGGTGCTCGTCCCCCGAAAGTCAGGTGTCCCAACGCCTGATGGCGCCCGCCCGGCTGGTGACGCCGAGCTTGGCGAAGATGCGGTTCACATGGTTCTCGACCGTCTTCGATGAAAGGACCAGGGTCGCGGCGATGTCCCCATTGGACAGTCCGCGGGCGATCAGATCCATCACCTCCGCTTCGCGCTGCGACAGCCCGTGCCGCGGCGGCGCCTGACGCACGGCGGCGACCAGGACCCGCGCGGCGCTCGGCGACAGGTGCGACTCGCCGCCCGCGACGGCCCGGACCGCGTGCAGCAGCTCCGCCGGGCCGAACTGCCCGTGCACCAGGAACCCGATCGCGCCGGAGCGCACGGCGTCCAGCACCGTGCGGTCGTCGGCGCTGCGGGTCAGCATCAGCACCCGGCTGTGCGTGCTGATCGCCCCGACGACCGACAGCCCGTCGCGGACCGGCATGCGGTGGTCGAGCAGCGTCACGTCGGGCCGGTGCCGGCGGGCCAGCTCGAGCGCCTCGGCACCGTTGGCCGCCTCCGCGACGACCGCGATGTCACCGGTGAGCATCTCCCTGACGACCGCCCTGACCACGCTGTTGTCGTCGGCGATGAGGACAGTGGTCAATGCCGGGACCTCCTTGCGCGGGTCCCGGCGTGCCGCGGGACAAGCGTGCCAACGATGTTCGCCATTGTTTCGCGACGGTGTCGACATGCTTACGCTACCCGTCACCGGGAGCGCTCCCACGCGCCGCCACGCTGGGGGCGCCCCGGTTTTGTTCTGGACCGCCATCTGGAAGGAACGTCAGCATGCGCCTCCATCGCAGGTTGCTGGCCGCCGCCGCGGCCGCGCTGCTCGTCCCGCTCGCGCCGTTCGTGTCGTCGAGCCCCGCCACCGCCGCCGACACCGCGGACTGGCTGCACACCGCCGGCAACAAGATCGTCGACAGCCAGGGCAACGAGGTCTGGCTGACCGGCACCAACTGGTTCGGCTTCAACGCCACCGAGCGCGTCTTCCACGGCCTGTGGAGCGGCAACATCACCGAGATCACCAAGTCGATGGCCGACCGCGGCATCAACATCGTCCGGGTGCCGATCTCGACCCAGCTGCTGCTGGAGTGGAAGGCCGGCCAGGCCGCCGTGCCCAGCGGCGTCAACACCTACGCCAACCCCGAGCTGCTCGGCAAGACCACGCTGCAGGTCTTCGACTACTTCCTGCAGCTGTGCAAGCAGAACGGCATCAAGGTGATGCTGGACGTGCACTCCGCCGAGGCCGACAACTCCGGCCACATCTACCCGGTGTGGTGGAAGGGCTCGATCACGCCCGAGCTGTTCTACCAGGGCTGGGAGTGGGTGATCGACCGGTACAAGAACGACGACACCCTGGTCGCGGCCGACATCAAGAACGAGCCGCACGGCAAGTGGTCGGAGTCGCCGCGGGCGAAGTGGGACAACTCCACCGACCAGGACAACTTCAAGAACACCTGCCAGGTCGCCGGCAACCGGATCCTCGCGAAGAACCCCAACATGCTCATCCTCTGCGAGGGCATCGAGATCTTCCCGAAGAACGGCACCAACTGGTCCTCCACCGCCGAGGCCGACTACTACGGCAACTGGTGGGGCGGCAACCTGCGCGGCGTCAAGAACTACCCGGTCAACCTGGGCAACCACATCGTCTACTCGCCGCACGACTACGGCCCGCTGGTCTACGAGCAGCCGTGGTTCCAGAAGCCGTTCGACAAGGCGTCGCTGACCACCGACGTGTGGCAGCCGAACTGGCTCTACATCCACACCGAGAACACCGCGCCGCTGCTCGTCGGCGAGTGGGGCGGCCGGCTCGGCCAGGACGCCCGCCAGGACAAGTGGATGTACGCCCTGCGCGACACCATCATCGAGAAGCGCATCAGCCAGACCTTCTGGGTGCTCAACCCCAACTCCGGCGACACCGGCGGCCTGCTGCTGGACGACTGGAAGACGTGGGACGAGGCCAAGTACGCGATGCTGAAGCCCGCGTTGTGGCAGTACCAGAACAAGTTCGTCGGCCTCGACCACGACGTCAAGCTCGGCGCCAACGGCATGAGCCTCAACGACCGCTACGGCGGCGTCTCCGACACCGTCGCGCCGTCGGTGCCCGCCGGGCTCACCGTCGCCGGCACCACCGGCACGAGCGTCTCGCTGACCTGGACCGCGTCCACCGACAACAGCGGCACCGTCGCCGGATACGACATCTACCGCGGCGCCACCAAGGTCGGCACCTCGGCCACCGCGTCCTTCACGGACACCGGCCTGACGCCGAGCACCACGTACAGCTACACCGTGCGGGCCTTCGACGCGGCCGGCAACGTGTCCGCGGCGTCGGCCGCCCGCACCGCCACCACGTCGAGCACGCCGGTCGACACCACCCCGCCGTCGGTGCCGGGCGGGCTCGCGGTCACCGGCACGACCACGTCGAGCGTCTCGCTCTCGTGGACCGCGTCGACCGACAACAGCGGCTCCGTCGCGGGCTACGACGTGCTGCGGGGTGGGGTGAAGGTCGGCACCGCCACCGGCACGACCTATGTGGACACCGGCCTGGCCGCCAACACCGCCTACAGCTACACGGTGCGGGCGTTCGACGCGGCCGGCAACGCGTCCGCGGTGTCCGCCGCGGTCACCGGCAAGACCGCCGCCAACCCGACCGGGGTGGTGCGGGTGCAGTACCGCAACAACAGCGTTCCGACCAACGACCAGGAGATCAAGCCCGGCCTCCAGGTCGTCAACGGCGGCACCGCGCCGCTCGCGCTGAACACCGTCGCGGTCCGCTACTACTTCACCCGCGACGGCGGCAGCTACGCCATCTGGTGCGACTGGGCCGCCGTCGGCTGCGGCAACCTCGCGACCCGGGTCGTGAACCTGCCGTCGGCGGTCAACGGCGCCGACGCGTACATCGAGGTCACCTTCACCGGTGGCAGCGTGGCGCCCGGCGGCAACAGCGGCGAGATCCAGCTGCGGGTCAGCCGCACCGACTGGCAGCCGGTCAACGAGGCCAACGACTACAGCCGCGGGGCGGGCACGTCCTTCGCGGACGCGGCCACCGTGCCGGCGTTCATAGGCGGCGCCCTCGCCTGGGGTGTCCTGCCGGCCTGACACGTCGAGGTCAGCGGGCGGGTGGCGCGGGTTCCGCGTCACCCGCCCGTGGTTTTTGCAAAAGACACCAATCCGATCGGCCGGGGCGCTCCGAAGACATGGTGTACATCCGCTTACGAAGGGAAATATCACCATGCGCGCCTCCAAGCTCGTCGCCGTCGCCGCGGCGGCCGTGTTCGCCCTGTCGGCCACCGCGGCCTGCGGCTCCTCGGACGACGGCAACGACACCGCCGCCCCCGCCGCCACCACCGGCGCCGCGACCACGATGGCGGCGCCGACCAGCGCCGCGCCCATGGCGGACGCGCCGTTCGGGGCCGGCTGCTCCGCGGTGCCGACCGACCCCGCCGATGCCGGCAGCTTCACCGCCATGGCGAAGGTCCCCGTCGGCACGGCCGCGGCCGGCAACCCGGTGCTGAAGACCCTCGTCACGGCGGCCAAGCAGGCCAACCTGGTCGACTCGCTCAACACCCTGCCCGCCGGGACGGTCTTCGCCCCGACCGACGCGGCGTTCGCGAAGATCCCGCAGGCCGACCTGGCCAAGGTGCTCGCCGACACCAAGACCCTCACGGGCATCCTCACCTACCACGTGGTGCCCGAGAAGCTCACGCCCGCGCAGCTCGCCGGCTCGCACAAGACCCTGCAGGGCACCGAGCTGACCGTCAGCGGCAGCGGCACCAGCTTCACCGTCAACGGCGCGTCGATGGTCGTCTGCGGCAACGTCCAGACCGCCAACGCCATCGTGTACATCGTCGACACCGTCCTCATGCCGAAGGCCTGACCGGCCATGCGGATCCGGGCCGCCCTCGCGGGCATCACGGCCGCGGCCGCGGGGATCGCCGCCGGCGAGCTGCTCGCCGCCCTGGCCGTCCCTGCCGCCGGTCCGGTCGCCGGCGTCGGGGGCGTGATCGTCGACGCCACGCCCACCGCGGTGAAGGAGTGGGCGGTGGGTACCTTCGGCACACACGACAAGCCGCTGCTGCTCACCGGGATCGCCGTGGTGCTGGCCGCCTTCGCCGCGCTGGTGGGCGTGCTCGGACTGCGCCGGCAGGCCTTCGGGCTCGCCGGCGCGGCGGTCCTCGGCCTGGCCGGTGCGGCCGCGGCGGCGAGCCGGCCGGCCGCCGGTCCGCTGGACGGCCTGCCGTCGCTGCTCGGCGGCGTGGTCGCGGCGGCCGCGCTGGTCCTGCTGCTGCGCCCCCTCGACCGGAGCGGTGGCATCGATGCCGGCGGGTCCGCTCGGCCGATGGGCCGGCGCCGCTTCCTCACCACCGCCGGGCTGGTCGCCGCCGGGGCCGCCGTCGCCGGGGGCGGGGCCGCCCTGGTGCGCGCCGCCGGTCGCGGCGCCGCCGAGCGCAGCCGGGACGCGATCCGGCTCCCCGCGCCTGTCTCACCGGCGCCGCCGCTGCCGGCCGGGTCCGGCGCCGGGTTCGTCACCGCCAACCGGGACTTCTACCGCGTCGACACCGCGCTCACCGTGCCCCGCGTCGACGTCGCCGGCTGGCGGCTGCGGGTCAGGGGCATGGTCGGCCGCCCGCTGGAGGTGACCTTCGACGACCTGCTCCGCCGCCCCCTGATCGAGCGGGACGTCACGCTGAACTGCGTCTCCAACGAGGTCGGCGGGCCGTACGTGGGGACGGCGCGCTGGCTCGGCGTACCCCTGGCGGACCTGCTGCGGGAGGCCCGGCCGGCGCCCGGCGCGGACCAGGTGGTGGCGCGGTCGGTGGACGGCATGACCATCGGGACGCCGCTGGCGGTCGTGCTCGACGGGCGCGACGCCATGCTCTGCGTCGGCATGAACGGCGAGCCCCTGCCCTTGGAGCACGGCTTCCCGGTGCGGATGCTCACGCCAGGCCTGTACGGCTACGCCGGCGCATGCAAGTGGCTGACGTCGATCGAGCTGACGACGTTCGAGGCGTACGACGCGTACTGGGTGGCGCGGGGCTGGGCGGCGCGGGGCCCGGTGAAGACGGCCTCACGGATCGACCGGCCGCTGCCCTTCACCCGCCTGGATCCGGCCGCCGGCCCGGTGCGCGTCGCCGGCGTGGCGTGGGCGCAGGGGCGCGGGATCGCCGCGGTCGAGGTGCAGGTGGACGACGGGCCGTGGCAGGCCGCGACGCTGCTGCCGGCGCCGACGGACGACACCTGGGTGCAGTGGCGCCTCGACTGGGCCGCGACGCCCGGCAGTCACCTGCTCCGGGTCCGGGCGACCGACAAGACAGGCGCCCTGCAGACACCCGACCGGGCCACGCCCTTCCCGTCCGGGGCGACCGGCTGGCACACCGTCACCGTGACGGTTCAGTAGCGCTCCTCGTACGCCTGGCGGGAGCCGCACACGGAGGCCCGGCTGCACGAGCAGCGGGACCCGTCGGCGTCCATCCGCACGGTGACGGAGTCGCGCGGCACACTGTGCCCGACGACCCGGCCCTCGCCCGACGGCGTGGACACCCGCGTGCCGACGGCCGGCGCGGTGGCCTGGAACTGCTGGTACAGCGGGTGCTCGTACTTGAGGCAGCACATCAGCCGCCCGCAGGCGCCGGAGATGCGCAGCGGATTGAGCGGCAGGTCCTGGTCCTTCGCCATCCGGATGGTGACCGGCTCGAAGTCGTTGAGGAACGTCGCGCAACACAGGTCGCGCCCACACGAGCCGATGCCACCCTGGACGCGGGCGGAGTCGCGGGCGGAGAGCTGGCGCAGCTCCACCCGGCAGTGCAGGGTGGCGCCCAGATCCCGCACCAGCGAACGGAAGTCCACCCGGTGGGGTGCGGTGAAGTAGATCGTGGTCCGCGCGCCCTGCCCGCCGGTGCTGTCCAGCACGTGGTCCACCGCGACGACCTTCATCGGCAGTTCGTGATCGCGGATCAGCTTCTTCGCGGCGACCTTCGCCTCGGCCTTGCGCTTGCGCAGCAGCTCGTCGCGGCGCAGGTCGGCGTCGGCGGCCATGGCGACCAGCCGGGGGAAGCCCTCGGTCTCCTCGCTGACCCACTGCGCGGCCCACACGCACTCCGCGACCTCGGGCCCGTCGTCGGTCGGGACCAGCACCCGGTCGCCCACCTCCGGGCGGAACTCGCCGGGGTCGAAGTAGAACAGCCGCCCGTAGCGATTGAAACTCACCGCGCACAGCATGCCCATGGGTGCACAGTAACGCGGCCCACTGTCAGTTCCATATGGCCTGCGGCTTTATCAGTCAAAAGTCCAGTTTGACTCTTTTGGTGTACCCCGTAGCTATTACAACTACTTCGTCGTTGCTAGTGCGGATGAGCCCGCTAAGTGGGCCGTAACTCCGGCCGGAAAGGGCTCGTTGGGGGCAGCAGTGGCACGCCCCCCGGCGAGCTACCCCCGTACTCCCGGTCTCGGAGGACCTCAAGCATGACGTCTCCTGTTGCTTCCGCACGCCCAAAAACAGCCCGGACCCTCGCCGCCCTCGCCGCAACGGCGATCGTCGGAGCGCTGAGCCCGGTCGCGTTCGCGGCGCCCGCGGCTGCGGCACCGGCCGACGCGGCCTGCCCAGAGGGCTTCGGTGCCACCGCCGCCAGCAACACCCTTGCCCTGGGCCGCGTCGACCTGCGCGCCGCCGGCCTGTCCGGCACGGTCCTTCCCGAGCTCCGCGTCGCCACCACCCACTCCGGCATCGCCGGCGGCACCCTGCGCGCCGCCGCCGACTCCCGCTACCTGCGCAGCAGCGGCGACCTGCCGGCGGGGGTGCTGGGGTCCAGGGCGTACCAGCAGGCGCCCCCGACCCACGACCAGCCCGACGTCGTGAACGTCGCCGGCGTCGACCTCGGCGCGCTGCGGCTCGGCACCGGCGGCCTGCGCGCGCAGGCGTCCTGGAAGAACGCCGGCCGCTGCACCAGCGCCGACGGCCCGCGGGCCGCCGGTGAGGCGAAGCTCGCCGGCATCACCGTCCTGCCGGGCCGTAACGGCCGCGCGCTGCTGCGCATCAACGCCGTCGAGAGCGCCACGGTCGCGGGCGTCGACTCCTCGGGCAGCCGCCCGGCCGCCTCCGCCACGGCCACCGGCGGCATCGCCGACTTCAAGCTGCTCGACAACGGCCCCTCCGCCATCGGTGTCCGGGTCGTCAGCCCGCCGACCCTGCGCGTCCTCGCCGGCGGCAAGAAGACGGTCGACTACACCGCCCCCGTCCTCGAGGTCACCATCCCCGGCCAGACCCCGGTCCGCGTCTCGTCCGCCGGGTCCCACGTCGACGTGGTCGTGCCCGTCGACGCCGCGAGCACCGAGGCCGCCATCGACCTCGCCCGCACCGAAGGCCTGCCGATCCTGTCCGGCATCCCGCTGCTCGACCTGCTGACCGGCATCACCTCCGCCGTCTCCGGCGTGGTCGGCGGCGCCACGGCCATCCTGCCCGGCGCCGACCTCAACAGCCTGCTCGGCGGCCTGCCCGGCCTCCCCGCCGTCGGTGGCCTGCTCGGCTCCTCCACGGCCGCCCCGGCCGCCGCCTCCACCGAGAGCACCGCCCCCTCGAAGCGCGGCGTGGTGGTCCTGCGGGTCGAGCTCGGCGTGGTCGAGAAGCAGTTCAGCTCCACCGGCGTCTACGCCAAGGCCGCCTCCGTCCGCGTCCAGCTGATCGCCCGCAACACCTGGAAGTCCAGCGGCGGCTACGGCCACGGCGACTCCGGCCCGGCCGACAAGACCGCCCTCGTCGACCTGGGCATCTGCACCCTCGAGGCGGCCGCCGCGGCCCCCAAGGCACCCGGCACCCCCACCAAGAGCCCCGGCGACGACTCCGACGGCGGCTACGGCCCCGGCGACGACGATGACGACGACGGTTACGGCGGCGGCGGTACTGGCGGCACCGGCGGCGGCGGTGGCCAGGCCGGCGGCGGCCTCCCGGTCACCGGCAACAACGTGGCCCTGATGCTCGGCGGCGGTGTCCTCCTCGTCGTGGGTGGCCGCCTCCTGCAGATCCTGGCGCGCCGCAGGGCCGCCTGAGACCCCTTCGCCGCCCGTGCAGCGCCGCCCGCCCTTCCCCGGCGAGCCCGCTGCCCGGGCGGCGCTGTCTGTGCTGTGCTGTGCTGTGCTTCCGCCCCACCGCTGTCGCGGCGGGTCCCGGCGGGGATTCTCACCCGCGCCCCAATGCTCGCTGCGCTCGCACCGCCGGCCACGCTGCGCTTACTGCGCGCCTTCGGCGCGGGGCGGCGGCTTCCGCGCCTGCGCGCCGCATCCGCCGCGCGTCCCCTGCCCTGCTCGCGTTCTTCTTCTTGTGATCGAAGTCGCGTGGTGGCTATCCGGGCGGCCGCTGCTGTCCTTGGATCACGGGCGGGCGGTCGGTGGACAGTGCTGGACCGTGACACCCAACGGTTGCTTCTGCAGCGGACTGGTGATCAGGGAGTTCTGGGGAACCAGTCCGGTGCACAGGCAACCGGTGAGTCAGGCGGCGAGGGGGGTCGGGGCGTGGACGCGGCGGAGTGCGGCGGCGAAGTCGGTGGCCGCGGTGGCGACGCGTTCGGCGCCCAGGATGGCCTGCTCCCAGGTGCCGCAGAGGCCGGAGCTGAACTCGATCTGCACGTCGCCGTCGTCGACCAGGAGGATCAGGTCGCCTTCGTCCTCGGTGAGGACGGCGCGGATGGCGCGCAGGTCGAGGGTGACGATGGGGAAGAGGTCGTCGTCCATGGCTGGCTCCGATTGGTCGGCTGCGCACATGAAGGTGGGGTACGGCGCCGCGCGGCTCGCAGCGTCGTGGTAACGGCGCCGCACCCCTGATCTGGTGGCACGGAACCGGACCGCCCAGCCCGGCCCCGCGCCTGACTCAGATAGTAGCCCAATGGCCATAAGGCCACAATATCTCCCGCCGATAGACCTTCATATGGTCGCGGTCATGATCTCCCGGAGTTCCGGCCTGGCTCTCTACCTGCAGGTCGCGGACGCGATCCGACAGAAGATCAACAGCGGTGAGATGGCTCCGGGGAGCCTGTTGCCCTCGGAGAAGTACCTTGCCGAGGAGTACGACGTCGGCCGCGACACGATTCGCGACGCCATGGCGTACCTGCGCGGCGAAGGGCTCGTGGAGAGCAAGCGGGGCTACCGCAGCCGCGTGCGGTCCAACGCGCCGCGGGAGCGGATCTGGCTGCACCAGGGCGAGGTCGTCTGGGCCCGCATGCCCACCCCGCAGGAGAAGAAGGAGCACGGCCTCGGCGACGGCGTGCCCGTCCTGGTCGTCGGCGACAAGTCGTTCCCGGCGGACCGCTTCGAGTTCGGGCGAGAGTAACGCGGCTAGCACAAGGCCGGCCACTGAAGCAAAACCAGCCGTAACGCGGATCACCCGTTATTGAGTTGGTGAACTCTGCCCCGCGAACCGATGCTTGTGGCAAGCAAGTATCGCGACGCAGGGACGAGGATCCGTGGACGACGACGCCGAGCTGGCCGAGCACGCCGCCATCGGGCGGCAGGTGGGGCGGTTCATCCGCCTCTCCGAGCGCTTGTTCGCCACGCTCAAGTGGAGTGACGCGGGCCGTGGGCTGGAGCGCCCCGCGTACGTGCTGCTGAGCCGGATCGCGGTCGACGGGCCGTTCCGGTTGTCGGCGCTCGCCACCGAGGTCGCGCTGGACCTGTCCACGGTCAGCCGGCAGGTCGCCGCGCTGGAGTCGGCGGGGCTGGTGCGTCGCGCGACGGACCCGACCGACCGCCGCGCCAGCCTGGTGGAGGTCACCGACCTCGGCCGTGACGTGTTCGCGGAGAACAAGGCCCGTTGGCTCGCCATGTGGCAGGAGCTGCTCGCCGGGTGGACGCCCGAGGAGCGGCAGATCTTCGCCGCCCTTTTCACGCAACTGAACCAGACGCTGGCCGAGAAGCTGCCAGGAACAAGCTCCGAAAGGGACGCTCGATGACCACCGTCGCGCCGCCGGAACAGGCCCGGCCGCAACTCGCCCATCGGCAGATCATGCTGCTGATGGGTGGTCTCATGACCGGGATGCTGCTGGCCGCGCTCGACCAGACCATCGTGGGCACCGCGTTGCCGACCATCGTCGGTGACCTCGGCGGACTCGACCACTACTCGTGGGTCGTGACCGCGTACCTGCTCGCCTCGACCGCGTCGACCCCGCTGTACGGCAAGATCAGCGACCTGTACGGCCGCCGCCCGGTCCTGCTGTTCGCGATCTCGACGTTCCTGGTCGGCTCGCTGCTGGCCGGCCTGTCGCAGGACATGACCCAGCTGATCGCCACGCGCGCCCTGCAGGGCATCGGCGCCGGCGGTCTCATGACGCTCGCGTTCACCATCGTGTCCGACGTCGTCGCGCCGCGGGAGCGCGCCCGGTACCAGGGGCTCTTCGGTGCCGTGTTCGGCATCTCCTCGGTGGCCGGCCCGCTCGTCGGCGGCTACTTCGCCGAGACGGACTGGCGCTGGATCTTCTACATCAACGTGCCGCTGGGCGTGTTCGCGCTGTTCGTGTGCAGCCGGGTGCTGCGTCTCGTCCCGCACGTCCGGCGGGACCACAGGATCGACTACCTGGGCGCCACGCTCATGGTCGCGGCGGTCAGCGCCTGGCTGCTCGCGCTGTCGTGGGGCGGCAACGAGTACGCGTGGGGCTCGCCCACCATCCTCGGGCTGCTGGCCGGCGGTGCGGTGCTGACCGCGCTGTTCATCGTCGCCGAAGGGCGCGCCGAGGAGCCGATCCTGCCGCTGCGCCTGTTCAAGCGGGCGACGTTCTCCCTCGCCAACACCGCGACCTTCATCCTCGGGTTCGCGATGTTCGGCTCGATCATCTACGTCCCGCTGTACCTGCAGATCGTCAAGGGCGCTTCGCCGACGCGCTCGGGCCTGCTGATGCTGCCGATGATGGCGGGCGTCATCGTGACCTCGATCGTCGCCGGGCGGGTCATCAGCGGGATCGGACGGTACAAGTGGTTCCCGGTCGCCGGCACCGTGATCATGGGCTCGGGCCTGCTGCTGTTCACGACGCTGCAGGTCGACACGCCGCTGTGGCAGGCGTTCATCTACATGACCGTGATCGGCGTCGGCCTCGGCATGGCCATGCAGCCGCTCATCCTCGCCGTGCAGAACGCGCTCGACCTGCGTGACATGGGCGCGGGCACCAGCGCCGCCACGTTCTTCCGGTCGCTGGGCGGCTCGGTCGGCGTCGCCGCGCTCGGCGCGCTGATGAACAACAAGCTGGCGGCGCAGATGAGCGACAGCGGCATGAAGGGCGTGTCGATCAACGCGCCGGCCGAGGTCCGCAAGCTGCCGCCGCAGGTCCTGGAGGCGGTCGAGCACGTGTTCGTCAACGCGCTGCACCCGGTGTTCCTCGCCGCGGCGGTCGTCGCGTTCGTCGGCACGGTGATCACGATCGCGCTGCCGGACAAGCCGCTGCAGGGCGGGGCGCCGCAGCAGACCGACAGCGAGGAAGCCGCGGCCGAGATGGAAGCCAAGGCCGCCGCGTTCTGACACAGGAACCCCGGAGCTACTCACCAGTAGCTCCGGGGTTCCGTTGTGAGCCACCGCACATTAGCGTGCAGTACATGCGCAGCACGATGATGCAGACACCCCTCCTGATCTCCCGAATTCTGCAGCACGGGGCCACCGTCCACGGCGACTCCGAGGTGGTCACCTGGGCCGGCGCCGACGGCAGGCACACGTCATACGCGGAGGTCGGCCGCCAGGCCGCCCGCCTCGCCCACGCCCTCCACGACGACCTCGGGGTCACCGGCGACGAGCGCGTCGGCACCCTCATGTGGAACAACGCCGAGCATCTGATCGCGTACCTGGCGGTGCCGAGCATGGGCGCCGTGCTGCACACGCTCAACCTGCGGCTCTTCCCCGAGCAGCTGATCTACATCGCCAACCACGCCGAGGACCGGGTCGTCATCGTCGACTCGACGCTGATCCCGCTGCTCGCCGGCGTGCTGCCGCACCTGACCACGATCCGCCACATCGTGGTCGTCGGCGACGGCGACGCGTCGAAGCTGAGCAAGGACGGCGTCGAGGTCCACCGCTGGGACGCGCTGCTGGACGGCAAGCCCGACACGTACGACTGGCCCGCCGTCGACGAGCACGACGCCGCCGCGCTCTGCTACACCAGCGGCACCACGGGCAACCCGAAGGGTGTCGCCTACTCGCACCGCTCCATCTACCTCCACTCGATGGAGGTCTGCATGGCGGAGAGCTTCGGGCTCGGGCCGAAGGTGCGCGACCTGTGCATCGTGCCGATGTTCCACGCGATGGCGTGGGGCCTGCCGTACGCGGCGATGATGAGCGGCGCCTCGCTGATCATGCCCGACCGTTTCCTGCAGGCGGCCCCGCTCGCGCAGATGATCGCCACGGAGAAGCCGACGTTCGCCGGCGCCGTGCCGACGATCTTCACCGACCTGCTCGCGTACCTGGACGCCAACCCGACCGACACCTCATCGCTCAAGGAGGTCGTCATCGGCGGCTCGGCCTGCCCGCCGGCGCTGATGCACGCGTACTCCGAGCGGCACGGCATCGAGGTCATCCACGCCTGGGGCATGACGGAGATGTCGCCGCTCGGCTCCGTCGCCCGGGAGCCCTCCGGCGTCGACGGCGCCGAGGCGTGGGCCTACCGGTACACCCAGGGCAGGCTCCCGGCCGGGGTCGAGGGCCGCATCGTCGGGCCCACCGGCGAGGTCATGCCCAACGACGGCACGGCCGTCGGGGAGCTGCAGGTCCGCGGGCCGTGGATCACCGCGCAGTACATCGGCGAGGACGGCCCCGACCCCGACAAGTTCGAGGACGGCTGGCTGCGTACCGGCGACGTCGGCACCCTCTCGCCCAACGGCTACCTGACGCTCACCGACCGGGCCAAGGACGTGATCAAGTCCGGCGGCGAGTGGATCAGCTCCGTCGACCTGGAGAACGCGCTCATGGCGCACCCCGCCGTGCTCGAGGCGTGCGTCGTCGGCGTGCCGGACGACAAGTGGGGCGAGCGGCCCCTGGCCACGATCGTGCTCAGGGAGGGTGCGAGCGCCGACGCCGGGACGCTGCGCGACTTCCTCGCCGACAAGGTGGCGCGGTGGCAGCTGCCGGAGCGCTGGTCGTTCATCGAGGCGGTGCCGAAGACGAGCGTCGGCAAGTTCGACAAGAAGCGCGTCCGCGCCGACTATGCGGATGGTGGCCTCGAGGTGGTACAGATCAACGGGTGAACCGTACGGCGAAGATCGCGCTCGTCGTCTCCGGCGCCGTCCTCGCCTGCGTGATCGCGGCCTGTGGCGTGGTCCTGGCACTGAGTGACCTGGTGCCGGGACTCGCCGGCTGCGACGAGCTCGACAAGCCCACGAAGACCGGGATCATCACCTCGACGACCCGCATCGAGCAGCAGTGGCCGCAGCTCGCGCCCATCCAGCAGGTCCACTGGCAGGAGCACGAGGCCAGGGCGCGGTCCTGCCCGGAGATCGGGCCGATGGACTACACGATGGATGGGTTCGCGGTGCTGACCGCGGAGCGGGCCCAGGCGCTGCCGGCGACCACGGCGGCGGAGGCTCCGGACGTGCCGGAGGACCTCCGCCCCTTCGCGCCAGCCGGCGCCGCATGGCTGCGGGTCGACGGCACCGACCTGCTGCTCGACAAGGCCTCCTCGACGGTCTATTTCACCCGCACCACCAGCTAGGCGGACTTCCTCGCCTTCGCTGGGGTGACCTTCTTCGCGGGCGTCGCCTTCTTCGCCGCGGGCGCCTTCTTCGCCGGGGCCCGCTTGATCGGGGTCGCCTCGGCCACGTCGTCGTCCTTCGCGGCGGCGGTCTTCACGGCCTTCTTCGCGGGCGCCGGGGCCGGCTCGCCGCGTGCCGCCTTCGCCCGCTCCACGGACGCCCGCAGCGCCGCCATCAGGTCGACCGCCGCGGCCGGCGCCTCCTCGGTCTCCTCCGGCTGGACGACCTCCCGGCCGGCCACCTTCGCGTCGATGACCTCCTGCAGCGCCTCGCGGTAGTTGTCCGTGTACGTCGACGGGTCGAAGTCCGCGGCCATCGACTCGATCAGGGAACCGGCCATCGCCAGCTCCGCCGGGCGCGCCGACACGTCCTCGTCGAGGATGTCGAACTTCGCCGCCCGGATCTCGTCGGGCCACAGCATCGTGTTGAGGACCAGCACGTCCTCGCGGACCCGCAGCGTCGCCAGCTGCTCCCGCTGCCGCAGCGCGACCTTGACGATCGCGACCCGCTCCGTGTTGGTGAGCGCGTCGCGCAGCAGCGCGTAGGGCTTCGCGGCCGTCTTGTCCGGCTCCAGGTAGTACGCCTTGTTGTAGAGGATCGGGTCGACCTGCTCGGCCGGCACGAACTCCAGCACCTCGATCGCCCTGCTCGTGGTCAGGGGCAGGTCGGCGAAGTCCTCGTCGGTGAGGATCACCATCTCGCCGCCGCCGAGGTCGTACCCCTTGGCGATGTCGTCATACGCGACCTCCTCGCCGTCGATCGAGCACACCCGCTTGTACTTGATCCGGCCGCCGTCGTCGCGGTGCACCTGGTTGAAGCGGATGTCCTTCTCTTCTGTCGCCGAATACAGCCGGACGGCGATCGACACGAGCCCGAAGGAGACCGCGCCTTTCCAGATCGCGCGCATTAAGGGATCCCTTTCCGCAGCGTGTTGACCTCGGAACACCAGCTTCGCATCGAATCGACCTCCACGCGAGGAAGTCGGCGGCGAACTATCGTGGGGTGATGGGGACCGGGCCGCCCGCACCGATGCTCGCCTCGACCGGCCCGCTTCCGACCGGGCCGGGCTGGTCGTATGAGTTCAAGTGGGACGGCATCCGGGCGATCGCCGTCGTCACCGCCGGCGTCACCCGCCTCTACGCGCGCAGCGGGGTCGAGGTGACCGCCGCCTATCCGGAGCTCGCGGCGATCGGCGAGGGCCTCGACGACACCGTCCTCGACGGCGAGGTCGTCACCATGGACGAGGCCGGCCGGCCGTCCTTCCAGCTGCTGGCCGAGCGGATGCACGTCCGCGAGCCGGCCCGGGCCGCGCGGCTGGCGGTCGCGTTGCCCGTGTCCTACCTGGCGTTCGACGTGCTGAGGGCCGCGGGCAAGGATGTGCTCGCATCGCCGTACACCAGCCGCCGACGCATCCTCGAAGGGCTCGCGCTGGGGGCGCGGGCGGTGATCCCGCCGTGCTTCGACGACGGACCGGCGACCGTCGCCGCCAGCCGCGACAACGCCCTCGAAGGCGTGGTGGCGAAGCGGACCGGCTCGCACTACCACCCCGGCCTCCGCTCGCCGGACTGGGTGAAGGTCAAGCTGGAGGAGAGCTGCGAGTTCGTCGTCGGCGGCTGGCGGCCCGGCAAGCGCGCCCTCGGCGCCCTGCTCGTCGGGGTGCCGGCGGCCGGTGGGCTGCTCGCCTTCAGCGGCCGGGTCGGCGGGGGGATCTCCAACGCGGCCGAGCGCGCCCTGCTGGACGCGCTGCGTGACCTGTCGGTGCCGCAGCCGCCCTTCGCCGGCACCGTGCCCCGCGAGGACGCCCGCGGCGCGACCTGGGTCACGCCGACGCTGGTGGTGGAGGTGAAGTTCAGCCACCGGACGCGCGACGGGCGGCTCCGCTTCCCGCGCTTCCTGCGCCTGCGGCCGGACCTCACGCCCGCGGACGTCGCTTCCTCCTCGGGCGGCGTCGATGCCTGACAAGGTCCGGGTCGAGGTCGAGGGGCGGCACCTCGACCTGACCAACCTCGACAAGGTCCTGTACCCGCAGGTCGGCTACACCAAGGGCGAGATCATCGACTACTACACCCGCATCGCGCCGGTCCTCCTGCCGCACCTCGCCGGCCGGCCCCTGACCCGTATCCGCTACCCCAACGGGGTCGACGGCATCAGCTTCTTCGAGAAGAACGCGCCGGCCGGCACGCCCGACTGGGTCCGCACCGTCCGGCTGCCGGTGCCCGGCTCCAGCCGTGGCCGCGAGACCATCGACTTCATCGTCGTCGAGGAGCTGGCCACGCTGGTCTGGCTGGCGAACCTCGCCGCGCTCGAGCTGCACACCCCGCAGTGGCGCGTCGCCGCCGACGGCTCGCCGCTCAACCCCGACCTGCTGGTCATCGACCTCGATCCCGGCCCGCCGGCCACGCTCGCCGACTGTTACGAGGTGGCCCTGCTGGTCCGGGACCGGCTCGCCGCCGACGGCCTGGAGCCCGCCGCCAAGACCTCCGGCCGCAAGGGCATGCAGCTGACCGCCGAGCTGTCCGGCGAGGAGACCGCCGACGAGATCAGCGCGTACGTCAAGGACGTCGCCGAGGAGCTCGCCCGCCTCCGGCCCGACCTGATCGTGGCCAGGATGGCGAAGCAGCTCCGCCCGGGGAAGGTCTTCATCGACTGGAGTCAGAACAACGCCTTCAAGACGACGGTCGCGCCGTTCTCGTTGCGCGCGGGTGCCCTGCCGACGGTGTCGGCCCCGCTGACCTGGGACGAGGTCGCCGAGGGCACGCTGACCATCGCCGACCTCACCCCTTCCGTCGTGCTGGACCGCGCCACCGCCGGGCCGTGACCCGGTGCGGTGCCGGCGCGCCGCCGACACCGCACCGGATCGTGCCGGCGCCGCCGGCGCCGCCGGTGCCGCGGGATCGTGGCGGCGGGCCTGGTGGCTCAGCGGCGCAGGGCTTCCAGGAGGCGGTCGATGTGGGCTTCCGTGGTGCCGAGGCCGAAGCTGGCCCGCACCGCCTGGGGCGGCACCGGCGCCGACGGGGCGATCCTGGCCGTCGCCTCCGAGAGCAGCCGCCGGGTCAGCGGATGCGCGCAGAACAGCCCCGTCCGCACCCCGATCCCGTGGTCCCGGCCGAGCGTCGTGGCCAGCGCGCCGGGGTCCTCGCCCAGCACCGCGAACGACACGATGCCGACCCGCTCCGCGTCCGCCTCGAACAGCCGCAGCTCCTCCACGTGCGGCAGCCGCGCCAGGCCCGCCCGCAACCGTGCCACCAGGGCCCGCTCCGCGGAGTGGTCGGCGGCGGCGAGCGCCCGGCACGCGGCCGCGATCGCGACGGCGCCGAGCAGGTTGGGCGTGCCGGCCTCGTGCCGCGCCGGCCCGGTCGCCCACCGGACGTCGAGGTCGTCGCCGACGCTGGCGCTCGCGCCGCCCCCGGCCAGGTACGGCTCGGCGGCGTCCAGCCAGTCCGCCCGCCCGGCCAGCACCCCGGCCCCGAACGGCGCGTAGAGCTTGTGCCCGGAGAACGCCACGTAGTCGGCGCCCAGCGCGGTCAGGTCGACCGGGGCGTGCGGGGCGAGCTGCGCCGCGTCGACCGCCAGCCGGGCCCCGTAGCGGTGCGCCACCTCGGCGAGCGCCGCCACCGGCCACACCTCGCCGGTCACGTTGCTCGCCGCCGTGACGCTGACCAGGCCGCACGGCTGCCGGCGCAGCGCCCACTCCAGCGACTCCACCGCCTCCTGCGGCGAGCGCGGCGCGTCCAGGTGGAGGCTCTGCTGCCACGGCAGCAGGTTGGCGTGGTGCTCCCCGTCGAACGTGAGCACCGTCGTGCCCTCGGGCACCGCCCTGGCCAGCAGGTTCAGGGCGTCGGTGGTGTTGCGGGTGAAGACGACCGTGTCGCCGTCGCGGCAGCCGACGAAGTCCGCGACGGTCTCTCTGGCCTGCTCGTACTCCCGCGTGCACCGCTCCGAGAGCGCGCCGGCGCCGCGGTGGACGCTGCCGTAGAACGGCAGGAGCTCGGCGACCGCGTCGGCGACCGCCCGCAGGCACGGGGCGGTCGCGGCGATGTCGAGGTTGGCGAAGTCGACGCTGCGGCCGTCGCGCAGCTTCACGTCACCGGGGGACAGGATCGTGGACATGGCAGAGTCCTCCGCTCGCGCTTGCCCGGACACACCGCGTGCCGGACCGTGTCATCACCCGGGGCACCCCGCCGCGAACGCGAGGGTTGCCGGCCAGCAAGCCGGGGCTTTAGCGCTGGCACTCATGACCTGGTCTCACCGTAGCGCGGATATGGTTGGCCCATGACCGATCTCCCGCCGACTGGGACGCCTCAGGATCCGGGTAACCGTGACGCCACCTTGTTGCCGTCGTCGGGTGATGTACGACCAGCGGCCGCCTCTGCCGCGCCCGAGGAACGGTCACCCTGGGCAGCTCCGATCCCCGTACCTGCCCCGTCGAGCGGCGGTCCGGTCCCGTCCAGCGGCGGTCCGGTCGCCCTGGACAAGGGGCCCGACGCATCGGCCGGCGCTTCCGGCGGTGCTTCAGGCGGAGCTACAGGCGGCACTTTCGGTGGTGCGGCCGGCCCGGCCGCCGGCTTGGCCGCGCCGCAGGGGTGGGACGCGGCCGGCGGCGACGTCGTGCCCAACGTGACGGAGGCCGCCGCCCCCGACACCGGCGAGCAGCGCTACCCGACCGCGGCCCTCGCCCTGGCCGCCGCGCCGCCCGCCAAGCGCTCCGACCGCCGCCGCCTCTGGACGCTCATCGGCGTCATGGGCGGCATCGCGGCGTGCGGCGTCGCGCTGCTGGCGTTCTTCGGCTTCAGCGGCGGATGGACCGCCCTCGTCATCGGCGTCGGCGCGGCCGTCATCCCGGTGCCGCTGCTGGTCTCCTGTTTCCTGTGGCTCGACCGGTACGAGCCGGAGCCCGTCCGCTATCTCGTCTTCGTCTTCGGCTGGGGCGCGTGCGTGGCCACCGGCGTGGCGCTCGTGGTCAACACCGCCGGCGGGGTCCTCGCCGACAAGCTCGGCCTGTCGGACGCGATCGTGGCGGTCGTGGTCGCGCCGTTCATCGAGGAGAGCATGAAGGCCCTCGGGCCGGTCCTGCTGCTGTGGCGCCGCCCCCGGGCGTTCTCCGGCCTGATCGACGGCATCGTCTACTGCGGGCTGTCCGCGACCGGGTTCGCGATGGTGGAGAACATCCTGTACCTCGGGTACAAGGGCTACGCCGACACCGCCGAGCAGGGCGGCGCGGTGAAGGGCGCGGCGGCACTCGTCGGCATCTTCATCGTGCGCATCCTGATGACCGGGTTCGCGCACCCGCTCTTCACGTCGATGACCGCGATCGGGCTCGGCACCGCGTCGCGCAGCTCGACGAAGGCGGTCAAGTGGCTCGCACCCCTCGCCGGCCTGCTGCTCGCGATGCTGCTGCACGGCTCGTGGAACCTCATGTCGGTGATCGCCGCCGCGAAGCCGATCATCCTGCTGTACGGCTACTTCTCCGTCATGATGCCGATCTTCCTCTGCATGGTCGGCTTCGCGCTGTGGCAGCGCGCGGCCGAGGGCAGGCTGACCGAGCGGATGCTCACCGAGTACGCGCGGGCCGGCTGGTTCTCCCCGCCGGAGGTGGCGTCGCTCGGCACGCTCGGCAGGCGGCTGTCCGCCCGCCGGTGGGCCAAGCGGGTCGCCGGAGACCCGGGTGCCAAGGCGATGAAAGCCTTCCAGTTCGACGCGACGAAGCTCGCCCTGCTCCGCGACGGCATGCGCCGCGGCCTGGACAACACGCCGGCCCGCCGGATGGAGGCGCTCGCCGAGGAACGCCAGCTGCTGACGGCGCTCGCCGCCTACCGGCAGGTCTTCGTCGGGCGCGATCCGCAGGCACCCATGGCGGTGTGGGACGGCAGCAGGTACCACATCACCTTCCCGGACGGGATGGTCCGGGTGCTCGCCGCTCCGCCCACCCCGGTCGTGCCCGTCCCGGTCGTCGTGCCGCCGCCCCCGCCGCCGATGTACGCCGGATACCCCTACCCCTACCCCTACCCCTACACCTACAGATAGAGCCCCGTCGAGTCCGGCTCGACCCGCCGCGCCGCGACGGCGTGCACGTCCCGCTCGCGCAGCAGCACGTAGTCGCGGCCCTGCAGCTCCACCTCGGAGCGGTCCTCCGGGTCGAACAGCACCCTGTCGCCGGCCACGATCGACCGTACGTTGGGCCCCACCCCGACGGCCGTGGCCCACGACAGGCGCCGCCCCACCGACGCCGTGGCCGGGATCACGATGCCGGACGCGTGCCGGCGCTCGCCCTCGGCCCCTTCGAGCCGGACGAGGACCCGGTCGTGCAGCAACCGGATCGGCAGGCCCCCTTCCACATCGGACACGACGTGCGGGGTGGTGGCCGGCGGGTAACCGGCGGCTGGCTGGGCTGTCACGGTTGCGACGCTACCGCCTGGGTACGTGCGATCGCCGCGGGACCCGGACTACGGTGAAGCGTCCGGTCGGTTCGCAGGCAGTCACAGGGGGTTTCGTGGGCCGGTTCGATCAGGTGCGCGCCAATCTCCGGCGGGCGTACGAGCAGCGTCTCGAAAACGCCCGCCTCGAACGCGAGGCGATCGCCGCGGTAGTGGCTGAGGCTGAGGTGCCGCCGCCTCCACCGCCGGCCGAGCCCGACGTGATCCACTCGTCGACGATGAGCCGCGACGACGCCGAGATCCCGCGTGGCCTGCGGCTCGCCGCCGCCTGGTCGTGGCGCCTGCTGGTCCTCGTGGCGGCCCTCGCGGTCCTGCTCTGGCTGGTCAGCCGGCTCGACACGGTGCTCATCCCGCTGAGCATCGCCCTGCTGCTGTCCGCCCTGCTCGCGCCGATGATGGAGTTCCTGCGCCGCCGCGTGAAGCTCCCGCCGTCCCTGGCCGCGTTCCTGGTGCTCGTCACCGGCCTCGCCGCCGTCGCGGGCGTGCTCACGCTGGTCGTCAGCGAGTTCGTCGACGGCTTCCCCAACCTGGCCGACAAGGCCTCGGCCGGCGTCAACCAGATCCAGGACTGGCTCACCACCGGCCCGCTGCACCTCAACGGCAGCCAGCTCGACGCCACCTTCGACGCCGCCACCAACTGGCTCAAGGACAACCGCGGCAGCCTCACCGACAGCGCCGTCTCCACCGCCACCGCCACCATCGAGTTCTTCGCGCTGCTCCTGCTGGTGCTCTTCGTCACGTTCTTCTTCATGCGCGACGGCCACCGCATCTGGCTCTTCCTCACCGGCGTCCTGCCCACCCCCGCCCGCGACCCCATCCGCCGCGCCGGCGAGGCCGCCTGGCGCACCCTGGTCGCCTACGTCCGCGCGACGGTGCTGGTCGCCTTCATCGACGCCCTCGGCATCGGCCTGCTCCTGGTCATCATCAACGTGGACTTCTGGTTCCCCCTGGCGACAATGGTGTTCCTGGCCGCCTTCGTCCCCATCGTCGGCGCCACCGTCTCAGGCGCCGTGGCCGTCCTCGTCGCCCTCGTCGACGAAGGCCCGATCAGCGCCCTGGTCGTCCTCATCGGCGTCATCGCCGTCCAACAACTCGAAGGCCACGTCCTCCAGCCCCTCATCATGGGCCGCGCCGTCTCCGTCCACCCCTTGGCCGTCATCGTCGCCATCTCCACCGGCGTCGTCCTGGCCGGCATCATCGGCGCCCTGGTAGCCGTCCCCCTGGTAGCCGTCCTCAACACCGGCATCCGCCACCTGGTCCAACACCGCCACGAACCACCCCCCGACTCGGTCATCATCTCCGCAGATTGACCCTGCTCGTGCCACCGGCCAGGCCTGCCCTTCGAACCATGCCGGCGCACCAACGAGGTGGCAGCACTCCGCCCACAGCGAGGTGGCGCCGGTCGACGTGGTGATCGAAGTCCAGCCCTGGCCGCGCCGGCAGCCAGCCCTGTCCTTGGATCAAGCCAGCCACAGGAGAAGGGCACTGCAAGCACGGTGCCGCTGGACTCGGCCCTGGGAGGCGGTGGGGAGGGCGCCGTGCCGTCGGCTGGGGTTGCTGGGCATGGCTGGCTGTGGGCTGGCGGTGAGTGAAGTCGGTGCGGTCCGCGAGGAGGTCGGGGGCGGAGCAGACGGTCAGAAGGCGGACGGAGTTGTGGGGACTGGCGACCCACGAAGTCGGCGCGGTCCGAGTGGGGGTCAGGGCCGAAGCGGGCCGTCAGGCGGCGGATGGCGACCGTTCCGATCGGCGCTGTGTCGGTCGGCACGGCGCGGCGCCGGCCGGTGGCGGGCTGAGGTGCGGTGGGCGGTGTCGCTGGACCAGGCCAGCACGTCGACCGGGGCAGTGGTGTTGGCCAGTGGTGGGTGTCGTGCGGTGGGCTGGGTCTGTTGGGCGCGGCTGGTGTGTCGAGCGGCGTGGCGGCAGCGGCGATGGTGGGACGGCAGCCGGCGGCCACGTGGGCCGATCCAGGATGCGAGGCAGGTCCGGTGCGGCGTCGGTCGTGACTGTTGTCGGGAGTCTGGCGGTGGGACTGGTTGTGGGGCTGGCGGCCTACGACGGCGGTCCAGTCCCAGTGTTGGCCAGGCCCGGCGCGGTGGTCAGGCGGCGGAGGGCGGCCGTTTCGATCGGCGCTGTATCGGGTCGGCACGGCGGTGGTGGGTGTCGTGCGGTGGGCTCGGCTGGTGTGTCGAGCGGTGCGGCGGCAGCGGCGATGGTTGGACGGTAGCCGGCGGGGACGTGGGCCGATCCGGGATGCGAGGCAGGTCCGGCGGGTGG
This sequence comes from Dactylosporangium sp. NPDC006015, assembly GCF_040614215.1. Lineage (NCBI taxonomy): Bacteria > Bacillati > Actinomycetota > Actinomycetes > Micromonosporales > Micromonosporaceae > Dactylosporangium > Dactylosporangium sp. NPDC006015. The sequence continues at coordinate 54,181 of NZ_JBEXUD010000034.1, read as the reverse complement.
CGGACGTGACTGTTGTCGGGAGTCTGGCGGTGGGACTGGTTGTGGGGCTGGCGGTCTACGACGGCGGTCCAGTCCCAGTGTTGGTCAGGCCCGGCGCGGTGGTCAGGCGGCGGAGGGCGGCCGTTTCGATCGGCGCTGTATCGGGTCGGCACGGCGGTGGTGGGTGTCGTGCGGTGGGCTCGGCTGGTGTGTCGAGCGGTGCGGCGGCAGCGGCCACGGTTGGACGGTAGCCGGCGGGGACGCAGGCCGATCCGGGATGCGAGGCAGGTCCGGCGCGATGGCGGACGTGACTGCCGTCGGTGCGGCGTGGGCTGATCGTGGGCTGGCGACCGGCGAAGGCGGTGCGGTCCGCGTGGGGGGCAGGGGCGGAGTGGGCGGTCAGGTGGCGGTCGGGCGGCAGGGCAGGTCAGGTCCGGTGGTGGCCGATGTGACCGCCGTCGGGGTGGTGGGACTGGCGAAGGGCGCGGTCCGCGAGAGGGCGGGGGCGGAGTGGGCGGTCAGATGGTGGACGGGGCGGCAGGGCAGGTTCGGTGCGGTGGCGGACGTGACCGCTGTCAGCGCTGGGTGGGACTGGCGAGGGGGGCGCGGTCCACGAGGGGGGAGCGGGCGCGTCAGGTGGTGGACAGGCGGCGGAGGGCGGCGCGGACGACGTCGGGCTTTGTGGTGTACCAGAACGGGGGGAGGGAGGCGCGCAGGTAAGGGCCGTAGCCGCGGGCCGTCTCCAGGCGGGAGTCGAGGACGGCCACGACGCCCTTGTCGGTGCGGGCTCGGATCAGGCGGCCGACGCCCTGTGCCAGGCGGACCGCGGCGATCGGGACGCTGACGGCGGCGAAGCCCGAGCCGCCGGCGGAGTCGACGGCGGCGGAGCGGGCGGCGGCGAGGGGCTCGTCGGGGCGGGGGAAGGGGAGGCGGTCGATGATGACGAGCTGGCAGGCGTCGCCCGGCACGTCGACGCCCTGCCAGAGGGACATGACGCCGAGCAGGCAGCTGTTGCGGTCGGTGCGGAACTTGCGGACGAGGATCGGCAGTGCCTCCTCGCCCTGCAGGAGGATCGTGATGCCGGGGGCGCGGGCGCGGAGGACCTCGGCGGCGCGCTCGGCGGCCTTGCGGGAGGAGAAGAGGCCGAGGGCGCGGCCGCCCAGGGACTGGACGAGCTCGACCATCTCGTCGGCCGCCGGCTCGGACAGGCCGGAGGTCTGCGGGCGGGGCAGGTGGGCGGCGACATAGAGGATGCCCTGCTTGGCATAGTCGAACGGGGAGCCCACGTCGAGCGAGCTCCACGCCAGGTCGGCCTCGTCGCGGGCGGCGGAGGCGCGCATGACCGCGTCGCGAGCGGCGGCCCCCGGCGACGAAGGCTGAGCCGGGACCGGCGCCGGGGCCGTGACAGGCAGGCCGAGCGAGCGGGCCACGGTGTCGAACTGCCCGCCGAGCGCCAGGGTGGCCGAGGTCGCGACGACGGTGCGCTCGTGGAACAGGTGCGTGTTGAGCGTGCCGGCGACCGAGAGGGGGGCGACGACCACCGCACGGCGGCCGCGGTCGTCGCGCTCGATCCAGGTCACGTCGTGCTCGGCGTCGGAGAGGATGCGCTGGGCGATCTTGGTGAGGTCGGCGACCATGGTCTTGGCCTGCTGCTTGCGGACGGGGTCGGCGTCGTCGGCCTTGACCTCGCCGATCGCGTCGATCGCCTTGCGGCCGCCGCCGTCGAGGAGCGTGAGCGCCTCGCCGAGGGTGGTGGGCAGGCCGTCGGTGATGCGGCCCGCGGGGGCGTCGGCGAGCGCGACGGTGAGCGTGTCGCCGGCCTCCATGAGCCGGTCGGCGACGTCGTCGTCGACATAGGGGCGGCAGCGGCGGGCGGCGCGCTCCAGCAGCTCGGGGGTCAGCTCGGCCTGCGAGGCGGAGCTGACCCGGTCGGCGAGCTCGTGCGCCTCGTCGACGACGAGGAGCTTGTGCGGCGGGATGATCATGCGGCCGCTGAGCATGTCGACGGCGAGGAGGCTGTGGTTGGTGACGACGATGTCGGCCTCGCGGGCACGGGCGCGGGAGGCCTCGGCGAAGCACTCCGACCCATAGGGGCAGCGGGCCGCCCCGACGCACTCGCGGGCGGGCATCGAGACCAGCTTCCATGCGGAGTCGTCGACGCCCGGGTCGAGCTCGTCGCGGTCGCCGGTCTCGGTCTCCATCGCCCAGTCGCGGAGGCGCTCGATGTGCTTGCCGATCCGCCCCGCCTCGCCGAGCCAGCGGGTCGGCCGGGCCTCGCCGACGTCGAAGAGCGCGTCGTCGGGCTCGTCGGCGGAGGTGCCCTCCAGCCGCGCCAGGCAGACATAGTGGTGCCGGCCCTTGAGCACGGCGAAGGTCGGGCGCCTGCGCAGCAGCGGCTCCACCGCGTCGGCGAGCCGGGGCAGGTCGTGGTCGACGAGCTGCGACTGCAGCGCGAGGGTGGCGGTGGACACCACGACGGGGCCGTCGACCAGCAGGGACGGCACGAGATAGGCCAGGGACTTGCCGGTGCCGGTGCCGGCCTGGACGAGCAGGTGCTCCTCACTCGAGGCGGCCGCGGCGATCGCCTCGGCCATCTGCTGCTGCCCGGGCCGCTCCATGCCGCCGGGCACGGCACCGACGGCAGCGGAAAGCAGATCAGCGGTCGCAAGCGTGGCAGTCACGACCAAGAAGCTACCGCCTCGGTACGACAGAAACCCGCGGGCACCAACACGATCAGTACTGTGGGCGCATGCCAAAGGTGGTCTACCGCAAATTCGACGGTTCACTGCACTGGAACTACGAGACCAGGATCCTCGGCGAGGACGACCACGGCATCTGGGTCGGCGCCGACACCGGCACGATCGTGCACCGCGGACCGACGAGGACCGGCCCAGTCGAGGCGCCGCACGTGCTGCTCTTCCCGCGCCAGGCCTGGTGGACCGCGTGCTTCAACGCGGCACCGCACCGCACCGAGATCTACTGCGACATCACCACCGTCCCCCATTGGGTGGAGGAGACGGAGGTCACAATGATCGACCTGGACCTCGACGTCCGGCGCCGGCGCACGGGCGCGGTCGAGCTGCTCGACGAGGACGAGTTCGCCGCGCACCAGGTCAGGTACGCCTACCCGGCCGACGTGATCGCCGAGGCACAGGCCAGCGCCGATTGGCTCTTCGGCGCCGTCTCGCAGCGCATCGAGCCGTTCGGCGACAAGTACCGCGAATGGCTAGATCTCGTCCAGTGACAGCTTCGCGGGGTTGAGCTGGTTGTAGAGCCCGGTGATGAGCCCCGACTGGCTGATCCCGAAGCCGGCGACCGCGGCGGCCCCGCCGAAGTGCACCACCAACCCCAGGTCGCCGTTGACCAGCGCGACCTCGATCGACACATCGGCGGTGCGGCGGTACAGGCCCAGCACGAAGCGGGCCACATCGGACGCCCCGAGAATCGGCCGCCGGGCCGCGGACACGACGCCGCCGCCGTCGCCGAGGGCGACCACGTCCGGGGCGAGCAGCTTGAGCAGCGCCTCGATGTCCCCGCCGGCCGCCGCCGCGGTGAAGGCGGTCAGCACCGAAGCCTGCAGCGCCCGGTCCGTCGTGTGGCGGCGTTCGCCGTCGGTGACCGCACGGCGGGCGCGGGAGGCCAGCTGCCTTGCGTTCTCGGGTGTTGTACCGAGAGTCGCCGCCACCTCCGCGAACGGCACCGCGAACACGTCGTGCAGCACGAACGCCACCCGCTGCTCGGGGGTCAGGGCGTCGAGCACCAGCAGCAGCGCCATGCTCACGCTGTCCCGGAACGACACCCGCTCGCCCGGGTCCACCTGCGACGGGTCGGGGAGACGCTCCACCAGCGGTTCAGGCAGCCACGGCCCCACGTACGCCTCCCGGCGCACCTTCGCGGCCCGCAGCTGGTCGAGGCACAGCCGTCCGGTGACGGTGGTCAGCCAGGCCCGCAGGTCGGTGACCCCGGAGGTGTCCGCCCCGGCGTACCGCAGCCAGGCGTCCTGCACGACGTCCTCGGCATCGGCCCGGCTGCCGAGCATCCGGTACGCCACGCCGAAGAGATGGTCACGGTGCGCGCTGAACTGATCCACCACGACACCCATTCAAGCAGGGCGTTTCCGACCCGGGCGATATGCGTGTTACATACCATTTAGGGATGAGCAATGGTCTGGCCACGGTCGCCAGCGGCATGGTGGGCCTCGCGGCGATGGGCGCACTGGCCGCGGCGCGGGCGCGGCGCGGCCGGCCGTACCTCGCCGACGGCCTTCTCGTGGCGGTCGACGGCCCCGCCGACCCCGTCGCGGCCGCCGTCCGCGCCGGCTTCGCGGGCGTCGAGGTGGCCGTCCGGCTCGACACCGACACCGCGCCGCCGGTCCTGCGCCTGGACTGCGCCATGCCCGACGGCGAGCCGGCGCCGACCTTCGAGCAGGCCGTCCTGGAGCCCCTCGCGGCGCTGGTCGACGAGAGCCCGCTCGGCCGGGTCCACCCGCGCCGCGCTGAGCCGTTCCTGCTGCTCGTCCACGCCGACCCGGCGCCGGGCCCGCCGCCGCGCATGACGGCGCCGCAGCAGCGGGCCGCGCTGCTGCTGCAGGCCGCCCGCCCGGAGTACGAGGCCCTCGACCTCCTCCTGCGCCCGCGCGCCGAGCTGCTCACCACGTTCCTCGGCGGCCGCGTCGTGCCCGGCGCGATCACCGTCGTGCTCACCGGCCCGTACTGGTCCCGCGCCGACCTGCTCGGCGCCTACGAGCGGTTCGCGTTCCTGGAGGGCCGCTTCAGCGACCTGGAGCCCGGCGGCCTGCCCGTCACGGTCGCGCCGCTGGTCACCGAGGCGCTCGGCGCGCGGATCGGCTGGGACCCGCAGGAGGAGTGGCCCGAGTTCCCCGCGGAGGCGCGGCACATCCTGCGGTCGCTGGTCGGCGCCGCGCACGCCGGCGGCCGCCGGATCCGGTTCGTCGGCGTCCCCGAGGAGCCGCGGCACGTTCGCCTGGCGTTCTGGCAGGAACTGCGCGCCGCGGGCGCCGACCTCATCGCCAGCCGTCACAGGGCCCAACTCGCAAGATTTCTCCGCAAACCAGTCGATCGCGAGCGAAAGCATCGGGCCGAGCCTCGGCGGCCTGCCGTACAAGATGAACAAAAGCTGAACGGAAGATGAACTGCACAAGGTCACAGGACTGCGGTTCTGCCGAGGTCGGCGGCGGGATCTAGCATTCCCGCCGAGGACCAACCGGCCCTCGCGGATTTCGTTCACGTCTCGAGGTCAGGCTGTGCGTTTGAGGCTGCGTCCCAGCGACGATTCGTTCTACGACTTCTTCACCCGTGCGGCGGGGAACCTGGTGAAGGGCACGGAGCTGCTCTCCGAGCTCGCGCTTCCCGGCGTCGACGTGATGACGGTCAGCGAGCGGCTGGTCGAGGTCGAGCACGACAGCGACGCGATCACGCACGAGCTCTACAAGAAGATCAACTCCAGCTTCATCACGCCGTTCGACCGGGAGGACATCTACCGGCTCGGATCGCTGCTCGACGACGTGATGGACCACCTCGAGGCGGTCGGCAGCCTGCTGTACCTGTACGGCCTGACCAAGCTGCCGTCGCTGCCCCGCGAACTGCACGAGATCGTCAAGGTCCTCGACCAGCAGGCCCGGCTCACCGCCGAGGCCATGCCGCGGCTGAAGACCATGAAGAACCTCGAGGAGTACTGGGTCGAGTGCAACCGCCTGGAGAACGAGGGCGACAACGCCTACCGCATGCTGCTCGTGCGGCTCTTCTCCGGCGAGTACGACGCGCTCACCGTGCTCAAGATGAAGGAGGTCGTCGACGAGCTCGAGGCCGCGTGCGACGCCTTCGAGCACGTGGCCAACACCGTCGAGACCATCGTCGTCAAGGAGTCGTGACATCAGCGCGCAGCTCATCGCGGTGCTGGCGGTCATCCTCGTGGCACTGGTGTTCGACTACACCAACGGCTTCCACGACGCGGCCAACGCGATCGCGACCTCAGTCTCCACCCGCGCGCTCAGCCCGCGCACGGGTCTGATCATGGCCGCGCTCGGCAACTTCGCCGGCGCGCACCTCGGCGGCCAGGTCGCCAAGACCGTCGGCAGCGGCATCATCCACCCGCCGAGCGGGATGAGCGGCCTCGGCATCGTGTTCGCCGGCGTCGTCGGCGCCATCGTGTGGAACCTCATCACCTGGTACTTCGGGATCCCCTCCTCCTCGTCGCACGCCCTGGTCGGCGGCCTGGTCGGCGCCTCGCTCGGGGCGATGCTCTTCGGCGTCGACGACGCCACCGTCCTGTGGGGCGGCATCGTGGAGAAGGTCGTCATCCCGATGGTGGCCTCGCCGCTGGTCGGCTTCACGCTCGGCGGCGTCGCGATGATCGCCATCATGTGGATCTTCCGGAAGGGCAACCCGCGCAAGCTCAACAAGGGCTTCCGCTACGCGCAGACCGCCTCGGCCGCGGCGATGTCGGTCGGCCACGGCATGCAGGACGCCGCGAAGACCATGGGCATCGTGGTCCTCGCCCTGTACGCCGGCGGTTACCAGGACAACACCAGCCACATCCCCGAGTGGGTGTTCTGGACCTCTTCCACGATGCTGGCGCTCGGCACGTACTCCGGCGGCTGGCGGATCATCCGCACCCTGGGCCGCAAGGTCATCGACCTCGACCCACCGCAGGGCTTCGCCGCCGAGACGGTCGCCTCGGGTGTGCTCTTCACCACCTCGTGGCTGGGCGTGCCGATCTCGACGACCCACACGATCACCTCGGCGATCATGGGCGTCGGCGCGACGAAGCGGCTCTCCGCGGTCCGGTGGAGCGTGGCCGGCAACATCCTGGTCGCCTGGGTCCTCACCTTCCCGGCCGCGGGAGCCATCGCCGTCCTCGCCTACGCGATCTCGCGCTGGATGTTCTGAGCCTCCATAGGCCCTAGGGGCGGCCGTACGTGTCCCGGAGCGGCAGGCGCATCTCGGTGCGCAGGCCGTTCTCGGTGAGCTCGATCGGGTGCCGCGGGTCGAGGCGGTTGGCGGTCGCGGGGTCGCCGTCATGGTCGATGGGCAGCCCGGTCGCCTGCCGTTCGAGGTTGAGCACCGGGTTGCCCAGACCGTCCACATCGCGTCCGCTGGCGCCGTTGTACGGGTGCTCGTCGGCCGTCCCGTGCGTGAAGTCGTACACGTGCGCCAGCTCGTGGAACAGCGTCGACAGCGGCGGGCGGCCGTCCTGCAGGGCACCCCACGCCGGGTTGTAGCGGATCACCGGCCACGGCCCCGGCTCGGCGTAGCCGTTGTCGTCGCCCACCGGCCGGATGGTGATCGGCACCGCGGTCGCCTGCAGCGCGGCCAGCATCTGCCGGCCGGCGGGGGAGGCGGCGAGCAGGTCCAGGTCCGTCCGGACCCGCTCGGCGAACTCCGCGTCGCCGTCGATCCGGATGAACGCGTCCATGGATGTCGCGACCCCGGTCATGTGCTCGACCCCGGCGGCCCGGTCGTCGCCCTGGCCGTAGAGCAGGTCGTCGCCCTCACCACCGCGCACGGCGTCGGCGCCGGCACCGGAGTAGACGACGTCGTCGCCGGCCCCGCCGGTCAGCGTGTCCTCGCCCTGCCCGCCGGACAGCACGTCCCGGCCGTCGCCGCCGTCGAGGACGTCGTCGCCGGTGCCGCCCTCCAGGTAGTCGCCGCCGGCGCCGCCGGTCAGGATGTCCCGGCCGGAGAGCCCGTAGAGCACGTCCGCGCCCTCGCCGCCGTCGAGCCGGTCGTCGCCCGCCCCGCCGTCGAGGTGGTCGCCGGAGTCGCCGCCGAAGAGCGTGTCGTCGCCGCCGTTGCCGGCCAGCCGGTCCTCGCCGGCGCCGCCGTCGACGGTGTCCGCGCCGGCCCCGGCACTGATCACGTCGTCGCCGTCGCCGCCGAAGAGCAGGTCGTCGCCGTCGCCGCCGTCGACGCGGGCCACGCCGCCGCTACCCCAGAGCCGGTCGTCCCCGCCACCGAGCGCGGCCGTCTCGGCCTTCTGGTCGCCGCCCCGCCACGGTCCCAGGCTCACCAGGTCGTCGCCGTCGCCCGCGCGCACCGTGTCCGCTCCCGCGCCGGCGAGCAGCGTGTCGTCGCCGGCGCCGCCCTCCAGCGTGTCGTCGCCCGAGCCGCCGAGCACGGTGACCGCGCCGCCGCCCTCCACACGGACGGTGTCGTCGCCCGACCCGGCCCGCACGACCAGCCGCGCACCCGCCGGCACGCGCACCGGCACCCCGCCGACCAGCACGATCCTGCTGCCGTCGGCCTCGGTGCGCACCGTCACGAAGTCGTCGCCGGCGCCGGCGTCCACCACGACGCTGCCGGCCACGATCACGTCGACGGCGTGTGACGCCTCGGCCGCGGCCAGCCAGCCCTCGACGCGCCCCGCCGCGATCTCGCTCCAACCGGCCGCCACCGCCGCCCACCGCGGTCGTGCCGATCGAAGCGCGGCGTCGTGCACGACCAGCGCCTGCGCGATCTCCGACCGGATCGTCGCGGCCTCGGTGACGGCCCGCCCGACCGCGGCGGCCTGCACCGGGTCCGCCGGGCTGAACGTGACCCCGTCCAGCCCCCGCCGGTGCGGCACGGCGGCGATCGCCCGCCACGCGTCGTCGAGCAGGTCCTGGCCCCGCCGCAGCAGCGCCGCCATCGCCTCGTACCGGTAGGCGACCTCCGGCGCCAGCCCCGTCACGGCGTCCAGGTCCCGGCCGAGCCGGCCCCGGTGCGACTGGTAGCTGTCGGCCGCGTCGCCCGCCCAGACCAGCCGCCGGGCCGCCGTGTCGAGCGCCGTGCGCGCCGCGTCCGCGTCCCGCCCCACCTGCCGCCACACCACGGCCGCCGCGTCGAGCAGCGCGGGCCGCGCCTCGAGCCGCCACAGGTCGTCGACGGTGACCGCCTCCATGACCAGCCCCGCGTTCGTCATGCCGGCGCTCCGCGGGAACCGCCCATGCGCTGGTCGGCGAGGCGGTCGGCCTCGTGATACGCGAACGCGGTGCGCCACAGGCGCTCGGCGTCGCCCTCCAGGACCGCCACCAGCCCGCTGATCACGGACTGGGCGTCCCGCAGGACCATGGTGCAGGTGCCGTGCAGGGCGGCGCCGCCGCCGAGGTTGCCGAACGCCGTCGCCGGGACCGGCAGGTCGCGGTAGCCGCCGCGGAAGTGGTCGCCCAGGTGCGCGGCCGCGGCCAGGCTCGCGTCGGCCAGGTCGCTCAGCGCGCCGGGATCGGCCCGGATCTCCTTCGCCATATCGCGCACGGTAATGGTGACACGACGAACGGATGGCCCCGTTCAGCTCGAGTAGTCAAGACCGACCTTTACCCGTACAACATCCAAAACCGTCAAAATGTCCAGCGTCTCCGACAGCGGGACCAGCGGGCTCTCGGTGCGGCCCTCCCGGATGCAGCGGTGCACCTCGGCGGCCTCGAAGTGGTAGCCGGCACCCTCGAACGGCAGGTCGACCGTCTCGGCCTCGCCGCCGCGCCAGATCGTGAAGCCGGACGGGTGGAAGAACTCGCGGGCCACCTCGATGCGGCCGGTCGTGCCGGTGACGGTCGCCCGGCGGGCGCTGTCGCCGACCAGCGAGCAGGTCAGCGCGGCGAGCGCGCCGGAGTCGTAACCGAGCAGGATGCCGGTGTTCTCGTCGACGCCGCCCGCGCTCATCCGCGCCCACGCCTGCACGCTGGCCGGCGCGCCGAGGAACAGGTGCGCGAACGTCACCGGGTAGATCCCGACGTCGAACAGCGCCCCTCCGCCGAGCGCCCGGGACAGCAGCCGGTGCGACTCGTCCCACGGGCCGGCCATGCCGAAGTCGGCGTGCACGGCGGTCGGGTCGCCGATCGCGCCGGCCGCGACGAGCTCGACCATCCGCCGGATGGCGGGGATGCAGCGCATCCACATCGCCTCCATGAGGAACACGCCGCGCTCGCGGGCGGTCGCCACGAGGGCCTCCGACGACGCGACGTCGAGCGTGAGGGGCTTCTCCGTCAGCGTCGCCTTGCCCGCCGCGAGCGACAGCATCGTCGCGTCGTAGTGCGCGGTGTGCGGCGTCGCCACGTAGATCGCGTCGACCTCCGGGTCGTCGACCAGCGCCTGCCAGGAGCCGTGCGCCCGGGGGATCCCGTGCTTGGCCGCGAACCGCTCGGCGCTCTGCGCGGTGCGCGAGCCGACCGCGGCGACCTCCGCGTCGGGCAGCAGGTGCAGGTCTTCGACGAACGTGCTCGCGATGCTGCCGGTGGACAGGATGCCCCAGCGAATGCGGTCGGCCATGGCGTTCAATCTAGTGCTCGGCGGGGTACCGGACCGTCGTGGGACCAGATGAGCAGCACCGCAGGCCAGACGGTGTCTCCGACGCCACCGTCGAGGCGCTGGGCAAGTTGAGCGAGGCCCTGGAGTGCGTCGAGCGGGCCCGTGGGCGCCTCTACGACCTGCACCAGCTGATCGGCCACGCGGACCTGATGCTGGACGAGGCCGTCAGGCTCTTCCGCGAGGCCGGCCACCCGAAGCTCGCCGAGCGAATCCAGACCGACCTGGTGGGCCGCAACGTCATCGCGGGCCACTGGACGTTCCAGATCGTCGAGGACTTCGACGACGACTACTACGCCACCTTCAAGGACCTCGACCGGACCGCCCGCGACGAGCTCGTCCAGGGCCGCCGGCACCTCTACGAGGCCGAGATGAAGGAGCGGCGCCGCACCCACGGCCGCCCCGGGCACGAGCAAGGCCCTAGTGTGGCCTGATGGTTGAGTTCCGTCTGCCGCCCGCCCTCGCCGAGCAGGCCCGTCAGTTCGCGGCGTCGGGTGCTGTACCGGTGGAGCCCCGCCTCGCCAGCACCGTGGTGCTCATGCGGGCGCCGTTCGAGGTGTACCTGCTGCGCCGGGTCCCCACGATGGCCTTCGCCGCGTCGATGTACGTGTTCCCCGGCGGCGGCGTCGACCCGCGGGACGCGACGGTGCAGCCCGGCTGGGCCGGCCCGTCGCCGGCGGAGTGGGCGGCGCGGCTGCGGCTGCCGGAGTCCGTGGCGCGCTCGGTGGTCTGCGCGGCGGTCCGGGAGGTGTTCGAGGAGTCCGGCGTGCTGCTGGCGGGCGCGGACGTGGACACCGTGGTCGGGGACGTGAGCGGACCCGACTGGGAGCGGGCCAGGATCGCGCTGATCCAGCGGGAGCTGGGCTTCGCCGAGTTCCTCACGGACAACGGTCTCGTGCTGCGCTCCGACCTGCTGGCGCCCTGGTCGCGCTGGATCACGCCGGAGTTCGAGCCGCGGCGCTTCGACACGTACTTCTTCCTCGCCGCCCTGCCGGAGGGTCAGGTCACGAGGGACGTCGGCGGCGAGGCCGACGACACGGTGTGGTGCTCGCCGGCCGAGGCCGCCGACGGCCGCTTCACGATGCTGCCGCCCACCATGCACACGCTCGTCGAGCTGGCCGGGGTGGGCGGCATCGAGGCGGCCCTGGCGGCGGCGTCGGACCGTGACCCGGCCGACGCCATCCGCCCGATCTGACCCACGCGCTTAACCGAACCGGCCGGTGATGTAGTCCTCGGTCTTCTTCACCGACGGGTTGGTGAAGATCTTCGCGGTGTCGTCGTACTCGATGAGGCGGCCGGGGTCGCCGGTCTTGTCGATCGAGAAGAAGCCGGTGCGGTCCGAGACGCGCGCCGCCTGCTGCATGTTGTGCGTGACGATCACGATCGTGTACTGGTTCTTCAGCTCGGTGATCAGGTCCTCGATCGCGAGCGTGGAGATCGGGTCGAGCGCCGAGCAGGGCTCGTCCATCAGCACGACCTGCGGCTCGACCGCGATGGCGCGGGCGATGCACAGGCGCTGCTGCTGACCGCCGGACAGGCCGGCGCCGGGGCGGCTGAGCCGGTCCTTGACCTCGTTCCACAGGTTGGCGCTGCGGAGCGCCTTCTCGGCGACCTCCTCGAGCACCGACTTCTTGCGCACGCCGTTGAGCCGCAGGCCGGCCACGACGTTGTCGAAGATCGACATGGTCGGGAACGGGTTGGGCCGCTGGAAGACCATGCCGATCATCCGGCGGACGGCGGTGACGTCGACGTCCTTGTCGTAGATGTTCTGCCCGTCGATGAGGAGCTGCCCCTCGATCCTGGCGTTGGGCAGGACCTCGTGCATCCGGTTGATCGACCGCAGGAACGTCGACTTGCCGCAGCCGGACGGCCCGATGAGAGCGGTGACCGACTTCGGCTCGATCGTCATCGAGACGCCGTCGATGGCCTTGAAGGATCCGTAGTACGAGGTGACACCGTGGGCTTCGATGCGCTTTGCCATGTGGGGCGCTCCAGAAAGGGTCATCGGGCGAGCTTGTTTCGGCGGGCCAGAAGCTTCGCCGCGACGGTGAGGACCAGGACGAGGACGACCAGCGTGAGGGCCGCCGTCCAGGCGCGGCCGGGCGCGAACTCCGAGGCGACCCCGGCCTGCTCGAAGACGAACAGGGAGAGGGACGACTGGTTGCCGCTGAACACGTTGAAGTTGATCGAGTTGAGGCCGCCGGCGACCAGCAGGACCGGTGCGGTCTCACCCGCGGCCCGGGCCACCGCCAGCATGACGCCGGTGACGATGCCCGGCAGCGCCGTCGGCAGCACGATGCTGACGATCGTCTTCCAGCGGGCCACGCCGAGCGCGTAGGCGCCCTCGCGCAGCGCGCTGGGCACGAGCCGCAGCATCTCCTCGGTGGAGCGGACGATGGTCGGCAGCATCAGCACGCTCAGCGAGAGCGCGGCCGCGAAGCCCGAGTAGGCGGCCCGGCCGTCGTTGAACAGCGGCGTGACCGTGAAGACCCAGAACGACAGGATGAACAGGCCCGACACGATCGACGGGATGCCCGTCATGACGTCGACGAAGAAGCGGATCGCGTTGGCCAGGAAGCCGCGGCCGTACTCCACGATGTAGATCGCGCCGAGGATGCCCAGCGGCACCGTGATCAGCGTGGCGAGACCGGCCTGCTCGAGCGTGCCGATGATCGCGTGGTAGGCGCCGCCCTTCTCGTCGAACGCGCCGATGTTGTTCATCGACGTGCCGAAGAAGTTGCCGTCGAGGCGGGTGGTGCCCTTGCTGACCAGGGTCCAGGCCACCGACAGCAGCGGGGCCAGGGCCAGGATGAACGCGCCGTAGATCAGCGTGGTGGCGATCCGGTTGCGGGCCGCGCGGCCGCCCTCGACGATCGAGGCGGCGATCGCGAAGAACGCCACGAACAGCACGGCCGCGACGACCCCGGTGAGGACCAGACCGCCGGCCGAGGTCAGGTAGATCAGGACGAACGCCACGGCGATCGCGGCGGCGGCCGCCGCCCAGGCCGACCACGACGGCAGGGACTTGCTGCGCAGCTGCTGGCCGCTGCTCAGCCCGACGACGCGCTCAGGGGTTTCGACGCTCATCATGCGCTCCCGACGAATTCGCGGCGCCGGTAGATGATCGCGCGCGCGGCCATGTTGACGACCAGCGTGATGGCGAACAGCACCAGACCGGAGGCGATGAGGGCACCGCGACCGGTGTCGTTGGCCTCACCGAACCGGTTGGCGATGTTGGAGGCGATGGTGACACCGCCGGGGCCGAGGAAGTCCCACTTGATGTCGTAGACGCCGCCGAGGGTCAGCGCGAGGGCGATCGTCTCGCCGAGCGCGCGGCCCAGGCCCAGCATGACCGAGGCGATGATGCCCGCCTTGCCGTAGGGGAGCACGGCGGTGCGGATCATCTCCCACTTGGTGGAGCCGAGCGCGAGCGCGGCCTCCTGGTTCTCCGGCGGGGTCTGCATGAAGACCTCGCGGGAGAGCGAGGTGACGATCGGCAGGACCATGATCGCCAGGACGATCGAGCCGAGCAGGATCGACTTGCCGTAGGGGCCTTCGCTCCCGAAGATCGGCAGCCAGCCGAGCGTGTCGTGCAGCCACTTCGAGAAGTTGGTGATCGGCTCGTAGAAGTAGTCGCGACCCCAGAGACCGAACACGACGCTGGGGACGGCGGCGAGCAGGTCGATCACGAAGCCGAGGCTGGTGGCCACCCGGCGGTGCGCGTAGTGCGACAGGCACAGCGCGATGCCGAGGGCCACCGGGACCGCCAGCAGCAGCGCGAGCGCGCCGGTGAGCACCGTGCCGAAGACCGTCGCCGCGACACCGAACTGCGGGGTGTCGCCGTCGGTGAACCACGACTTGTAGGTGAAGAAGTTCTCGGTGTCCTTGTTGATCGCCGGGATGGCCTTGACGATCAGGAAGACGGCGATGGCGGCGATGATGACGAGCACCATCGAGCCGGCAGCTGTCGCGGTGCCACGGAAGATCATGTCAGCGCCGAGACGGCGCTTCCTCGGAAGACCGCCACCTCCGCCGGGCGAACCGGCGGAGGTGGCAGGCAGAGTCTGCTGGCTCAAGGAGAGTCCTGTCAGGCCAGGTTCTTGACGGAGGCAGCGACCTTGGTCTGGACCGACTCGGGCAGCGGGGCGTAGCCCAGCTTCTCGAGCTGAGCCTGGCCGGCGGCGCTCACGGTGTAGCCGAGGAAGCCCTTGACCAGGTCGAGCTTGTCGGCCGGGGTGCCCTTGCTGCAGACGATCTCGTAGGTCACCAGGATGATCGGGTAGGCCCCGGCCTCCTTGGTGGCGTAGTCGATCGAGAGCTTCAGGTCGTCGCCGGTACCGGTGATCTTGGCGCCCGCGACGGTCTTGCCGGCCGCGGCACCGGTCAGCGCGGTGTACTCACCGGCGCCGTTGAAGATCTTGGCGGTCGAGAGCGAGTTGACCTTGGCGAAGGACCACTCGACGTAGCCGATCGCGCCGGGCGCCTTCTTGATCGCGCCCGCGACGCCGTCGGAGCCCTTCTCGGCCTGGCCGCCGGTGGCCTTCCAGACCTTGTCCTTGCCGAAGGTCCAGGTGCCGGCCGCGGCCTTGTCCAGGTAGCCCGTGAAGTTCTCGGTGGTGCCCGAGGACTCCTGGCGGTGGATGGCGTTGATCGGGGTCGACGGGAGCGTCGCGCTCGGGTTGTCGGCCTTGATGGCGGCGTCGTCCCACTTGGTGATCGAGCCACCGAAGATCTTGGCGAGGGTCTCCGGCTTGAGCTGGAGGTCCTTCACGCCATCGAGGTTGTAGGCGATGGCGATCGGGCCCGTGACCATCGGCAGGTTGAGCGCCGGGTTGCCGCCGCAGCGCGCGGTGGCCTTGGTGGTCTCGTCACCGTCCTTGAGGGCCGAGTCGGAGCCCGCGAAGTCGGCCGTGCCACCCGAGAAGGCGGTGATACCGGCACCGGAACCGGTGCCCTGGTAGTCGATCTTGGCGTCGGTGCACTTCTGCTGGTACGCCTTGATCCACTCGTCCATCGCGTTCTTCTGCGCGGACGAGCCCTGGGCCGTCAGCGAGCCCTTGGCGCAGGTGATGTCGGAAGCCGCGGTGCTGCCACCGCCGGTGCCCGGCGTGCTGGGGGTCTCGTTGTTATCCGAGCCGCACGCGGTGAGCGCCAGCGTCGCGGTGAGCGCGATGCCGGCCATGATGCCGTGCCGCTTGAAGTTCACTGCGGTCCCTTCGTCGGGGTACTGCCGACGGGGGTCGTCGACTGAAAGCGACGCTAAGAGCGCTAGGTAACCGGTCCTCCGGAGGCGGGTGAACGCACGGTGAACAGGTGCTTCGGGGAAGGTGACGCCTGGTCGGAGGCCAGTTTGCCAATGGGTGAACTGCCCAGTGGAGATAGCCGGTGCCCGTTTTGCGTCAGCGCGTCGCGGCGCCGTCCCGGGGCCCGGACCGCTGGAAGCTCACGTCCATCGCCCAGCGCACGAACCCCAGCCGCTGGTAGAGCGACACGGCCCGCCGGTTCTCCTCGTCGACGTAGAGCATGACCTGCGAAAGCCCGCGGGAGCGCAGGTGCCATAGGCCGGCCAGGGTCAGCGCGCGGCCCAGCCCGCCGCCGTGCGCGCCGGGCGCGACGCCCAGCACGTAGACCTCGCCGATCGGGTCGTGCGAGCGATCCTCGGGATCGCCGTGGATCTTGGTCCAGTGGAAGCCGACGAGCTCTTCCGGCGGATCCTGGCGGAACGCCAAGAGGAAGCCGGCCGGGTCGAACCAGGGCTCCTGAATCCGCACGCGCAGGTCGTCGAGGGTCCACTTGCCCTGCTCGGGGTGGTCGGCGAAGGCGGCCGCGTTGACCGCGAGCCAGGCGGCGTCGTCCTCGCCCGGGCGGAACCCGCGCAGGGTCACCCCGTCGGGGAGCGCCACCTCGTCCAGCGGCGCGAACAGCGACCGCCGCAGCTGCAGCAGCACCCGGGCCCGGTCGAAGCCGAGCCGGATCGCGAGGGCGGAGGCCGACGGGTGGTCGCCGTGCGCCCACAGTCGCAGCCGGCCGCCGGAGCGCTCGTCGGCGACCGCGATCGCCGCCTCGGCGAGCGCCCGCCCGATCCCGCGCCGCCGGTGCTGTGGGTGCACCGCCAGCTCGGCCGAGGCGCCCGCGACCGCGTCGGTCGTGTCGACGTGCGCATACCCCGTGACGGTGCCGTCGGCGTCGCGCGCCAGCAGGTGCACCGCCTGCGTCTCGCCCCCGTGTCGCAGGTGCAGCACCACATGCTCCGACAGCGGCAGCGCCCCGTCGGTGTCGCCGGCGGCCTGGCTCAGCGCGAGCACCTGGTCGACCTGCGCGGTGGAGAGGCGGTCCAGCTGCTCGACGGTCACGGGCCAAGCCTAGAGCAGACCCTTACCGGGATCGCCCCGTGCGGCGGCCTGTGTGTCGGACTGTGTCGGCCCTGTGCGGCGGTCAGACCCGCACCGGCTCGGACTCGTGCAGCGGGCGGGCCGGCGGGACCACGAACTTGTAGCCGACCTGGCGCACCGTGCCGATCATCGACTCGTACTCCGAGCCGAGCTTCGCGCGCAGCCGCCGCACGTGCACGTCGACCGTGCGGGTGCCACCGAAGTAGTCATAGCCCCAGACCTCGCGCAGCAGCTGGTCGCGGGTGAAGACCCGGCCGGGGTGCTGGGCGAGGAACTTGAGCAGCTCGAACTCCTTGTAGGTGAGGTCGAGCGGGCGGCCCTTGAGCTTCGCCGCGTAGGTGTCGGGGTCGATCGTCAGCTCGCCGGCCTTGATCATGCCCCCGCTCGCGGCCGCGGCCGAGTTGAGCCGGCCGACGCCCAGCCGCAGCCGGGCCTCGATCTCGGCGGGGCCGGCGCTGGCCAGGACGACGTCGTCGAGGCCCCAGTCGGCGTGCAGCGCGACGAGGCCCGCCTCGGTCACCACCGCCAGCAGGGGCACGCCCAGGCCGGTCGCGTGCAGCATCCGGCAGGTCGCGCGGGCGTCGGCAAGCTCCGTGCGGGCGTCGACGATCACAGCGTCGGGGCTAGGACCGTTCACCAGTGTGCGGACATCGCGCGGGGCGGTGCGCACCGTGTGGGGCAGCAGGTCGAGGCCGGGCAAGACCACCTGGCCCGCGGGAGCCGCGGTCAGCAGCAAGATCTCCACGAGTCACCTCCGCGGCTCTGTTTCGTCCCGGCCACACTGACGGGAGGTTGTGGGGGTATCTCAGCCCAAGAATATCGGAGTATTCATCGTTTGCGACCAGCGGCAATCCAGATCGGGACAGTCGGCTGAGCCACACTCCACCGTTCCCCGTCGCGTGCTATGCGCGATTTCGTCATCCCGGTGGGGGTTGGGTGAGGGGAGTTCTGGCACCATCGGGGCGTGCCCGCTACCCCGCCCTCCGCCGAGAACCACGCCGAGGACCACGGCGCCTGGCCTTCGGCCGCCGACGAGGCGCCCCGGCGTCGGCGCCGGGAGCAGGCCGACGTCCCGGACAATCCCGAAACGCCGGGACAAATCCCCCCGGTGCGGCGCATGGTCTCCCTCGGCATCGCCGGGTTCGCGGCCCTGATGACCGTCGGGCTCGTCGTCGGCGCGCAGACCAGGCACGAGTCCTACGCCGTGGTGATCTTCGGCGTGCAGGTCCTGTTCGTCGGCGTGTGGATCATCGCCAGCCGGCCGCCGGCCCCACGCGTCGTCGCCGCCGTCGGTATAGCGGTCGCCGTCGGCACCGACGTCGCCGCGGTCCTCACCCGCCCGGCGTCCCTCGCCCCGCTGGCGTATGTCACCGCGGCCGGGTTCATCGTCGGCGTCGTCGGCCAGCTCACCCGCCCCGCGGGGCGGCAGCGGGTCACCGAGTCGCTCGGCTCCTCGCTCGTGGTCACCCTCGGCGTCGTGGCCTTCGCCAGCCTGATCGTCCTCGGCAGGATCCCGCGCGGCACCCAGGCGATCGTCGCCTGCCTCGCCGCCGCCGGCATCGCCATCGTGATCGCCCGGCTCACCGACGCGATCGTCGCGCTGCCCCGCATCGCGCCGCAGGTCCCGCGCGGCGGCGCCGGCGTCGTGCTCGGCGCGATGGCCGGCACCGCCGCCGCCGGCGCGATCGGCAACCTGCTCGACGGGATAACGCCGCTGTGGAGCGCCCTCGCCGGCCTGGCCACCGCCATCGTCGCCGTCATGGTGGACCTGTCCGTCGGGTATGCCGAGGCCAGCCGCGTCATCGACGGTGACGAGCCCGCCATGTACCTCGCCCGCCACATCCAGGGGCCGATGGGGGCCTTCGCCTTCGCCGCGCCCGCCGCCTACGTCGCCAGCACGCTGTTACTGCTCTAGTACTGCTGTAGGGCCCCGCGGTTGCGAGGGTAGGAAATCCTGGTGGCTGGGTACGTCCCGGTTACACCCACCCCGGGGCGCGGAAGGAGAGCTGTGGCGAGCAGAGGTGCCAAGGTCAGCATCGTGCTGGTCGTGCTGGCGGTCATCCTGGTCGGAGTGCTCTTCGTCGCGGACCGGATCGCGGCCAGCACCGCCCGGGACCGCATCACCGACGAGACCCGCAAGCAGCTCGCGGCCAACTCCGTCACCTACGAGGGCGACCCCTCGGTGAAGATCGCCGGCTTCCCGTTCCTCACCCAGGTGCTCGCGGGGGAGTACGAGAAGATCAGCATCGCCCTGAGCAAGCCGCAGATCGACAACGTGAAGCTCGAGACGCTCAACGTCGACGCCAAGGCGGTCAAGGCCGACGCGCGCGACCTGATGAACGGCCGGGGCGAGGTGGTGGCCGGCGAGGTCACCGGCCAGGCCACCATGACCTGGGACAACGTCCGGAAGCTGCTGGAGTTCACCAACCTGCCGCAGGGTGTGGACCCCTCCGCCATCGACGTGAAGGTGGTCAACAACAAGATCGTGATGCGGATCCCGTTCATGTACCAGGGGTTCAAGGTCACGATCATCGCCAACGGCAGCATGGTCGTCGAGTCGGGCAAGGTCCGGCTCAAGCTCGACTCGGTCACCACCGACCAGGGCAACCTGCCGAAGCTCGTCAACGACTTCATCCAGGCCAACAAGAGCCGGCTCCAGGTCACCGTCAAGCTGCCGGGCCTGCCGTACAACCTGGTGATCAACTCCGCGGAGACGACCGACTCGGGCCTGCGCGTCACCGCCTCCGCGAAGGACGTTCCCCTGTCCGAGCAGTGATCAGGTCCCCTTCCGGGCGGTGATCGTGCCCCCTTCCGGGCAGTGATCAGGTCCAACAGGCGGACAGTGACCAAGCGGACCCTGGGATGACACCTCCAGCGGTGCTAGGCTGCCTGACCATGAGCATGCTGCTCACCAGACGGCGCGCGGTCGACCTGTGCCGCGTGGCCACCTGCCTGTGTTGCCGCCCCTAGTGGTGCGGCCCTGCAGCGTGCTCGACTAACGGCTCGAGGCAGCGGCGCCCCAGACCGATGGGTCTGGCGGGCGATTCCCAGTCCGCGGCAGTTCTCAGACCCATCGCCGAAACCGTGATCCGTCCCCTCGGGTCGCGCGCGGCGTGGTGCCCACCCCGACCCGTGTGCCGACTCGACCCACCCCAAAATCGTCCCTGGGAGAGAAAACACTCATGAGTCGCGAGAGCGCACTGGTCACGGCCGACTGGGCCGAGCAGAACATCGGTGCCGACAACGTGGTCTTCGTCGAGGTCGACGAGGACACCGCCGCCTACGACGGCGGCCACATCGCCGGTGCGGTCAAGATCAACTGGAAGACCGAGCTGCAGGACCAGGTCCGCCGGGACTTCGTCAACAAGGAGCAGTTCGAGGCCCTGCTGTCCAGCAAGGGCATCGGCAACGACGACAAGGTCGTCCTCTACGGCGGCAACAACAACTGGTTCGCCGCGTACGCGTACTGGTACTTCAAGCTCTACGGCCACGGCGACGTCAAGCTGCTCGACGGCGGCCGCAAGAAGTGGGAGCTCGACGGGCGCCCGCTGACCAAGGACGAGGTCAGCCGCCCCGCCACGAGCTACGTCGCGGTGCACGACCAGGACCTGTCGATCCGCGCGTTCCGCGACGACGCGGTCAAGGCGATCGGCGTGCAGAACCTCGTCGACGTCCGCTCGCCCGACGAGTTCGCGGGCCGCCTCCTCGCCCCCGCCCACCTCCCGCAGGAGCAGGCGCAGCGCCCGGGCCACATCCCGACCGCCGTGTCCGTGCCGTGGAGCAAGGCGGCCAACGAGGACGGCACCTTCAAGTCCGACGACGACCTGCGCGAGATCTACGCCGCCGCCGGCCTCGACGACAGCAAGGCGACCATCGCCTACTGCCGCATCGGCGAGCGCTCCTCGCACACCTGGTTCGTCCTCAAGGAGATCCTCGGGCACAGCGACGTGCGCAACTACGACGGTTCCTGGACCGAGTACGGCTCCCTTGTCGGTGTCCCCGTCGCCGTCGGCGACGAGCCCGGCAACGCGTGAAAGGCAGAGCATCATGAGTGTTGCTGACAGCTGCGGCGCCCCCGAGCAGAGCGCGCCGATCCCCGCTTCCGTCGACGTCGAGAAGGAAACCGTCATCACGGGCGTCGTGAGCTCCGGCGACGGCCCCGTCGGCGGTGCCTACGTGCGCCTGCTCGACGCGACCGGCGAGTTCACCGCCGAGGTCGTCACCTCGCCGGCCGGGCAGTTCCGGTTCTTCGCCGCGCCCGGCAACTGGACGCTGCGCGCCCTGTCCCGCCAGGGCAACGGCGACGCGAGCCTCGCCGCCGCCCGCGGCATCAACGAGGTCGCGGTCGCGGTCGCCTGACCTTCGCACGCACCGTGCCGCCGCCCTCCGGGCCCAACCCCGGGGGGCGGCGGCATTTGGCGGCACTGTGCTGGACTGCGAGGATTGCCGCCGTGAAACGTCGCTGGATCATCGCCGCAACGGTGGCCTGGGCCCTCGTGGTGGCCGGATTCGCCTACTACTCCTCGCGCCACGGCACGCCGACCTCCCGCGACCAGACCACCATCGCGCAGGGCCTGCCCATCGCCGACCAGGCCCTCGGCCGCATCGCCGCCGCGGTCGACCCGGCCACCTCGGTCCCGGTGCTCGGCGGCTACACGCGCGTCGACCGCAGCTGCCGGGTCACCTCCGCCCGCGAGGGCACCCGCTTCGAGCGGGTGTTGCTGGTGTACGTGAAGAAGGGCACCGAGCCGGACGTCCTCGACCGGATCAAGGCGGCCCTGCCCGCGTCGTACGACGTCCACCTCGTGAGCGGCCCGAGCAGCCACTCGATGACCGCCGACGCCGGTGGGTTCGTCGCGGTGCGCGGCAGCGTCATCCAGCCGGGTCAGCTGCGCTTCACCGCCGACACCGGCTGCCGGGTGCAGGACGCCCCGGTCGAGGAGGCGACCCCGCAGTCACAGACCGCCAACCGCGCGCCCGTCCAGGCCGTCCTCGACACCCTCAAGCAGAGCGCGTCGCAGTGGCGGACCCATCGGGTCACCTGCCCCGGCGGCGGCACCCTGTGGACCGTCGAGGCCGTCACCACCGGCGACGGCGCCGCGTCCCGCACCACGGTCCCGGCCTCCGCGGTCGTCCTCGACGAGCCGAAGCTCTTCGCCTTCCGCGCGGGCGAGGCGGGTGTCGCCCTGCGCGTCGACGGCAGCGAGCTGCACATCACCTCGACGGCGGGCTGTTAGCCCTCAGTACACGAGCGCTTGCGCACCCTCCTCGAGGGCCTCCTCGACGAAGACGGCCGCGCCCGCGATGCGGATGCCGGGGATGACGTCGTCGGGTCCGATGCCGCGCCGGGCGGCGCACTGGGTGCACAGCGTGACCGTGCCGCCCGCCAGCACCGCGTCCAGCAGGTCGGCCAGCGGCGCCGCGTGCGGCAGCTCGAACTGCGCCGCCCGGCCCGGCAGCGCGAACCACGCGGACTCCCCGGTCAGCCAGAGCGAGGTGGCGACGCCGCCGGCGAGGGCGGTCGCGGCCACCGTGAAGGCCTGCGAACAGCGTTCCGGGGCGTCCGAGCCGGCGGTTGTCTTGATGACCAGAGAGCGTGCCATGCCTCGCAGCATAGGATTCGGGGGATGGTTACCGAGATCGGGTTCGTCAGCTTGCTGGTCGCCGGGATGGGCGCCCTCGCAGGCGGGCTGATCTATCTCGCGGTGAGGGTGTCGAGGGGGCGTTGGTGACAGACGAACAGCCGCCATGGGCCGGGTTGGCCCAGGTCGGGGAGTACCCGTACGAGGAGACGCACGACCTGCGGGTCGGCCCGGACCTCCATCCCGCGCTGCTGGGGCTGCTGCCGCTGGTCGGGGTGTGGCGCGGGCGCGGCCAGGGCGACTACCCGACGATCGAGGGCTTCCACTACGCGCAGGAGATCCGCTTCAGCCACGACGGGCGGCCGTTCCTGTTCTACGAGTCGCGTGCCTGGGTGATCGACGTCGACGGCAACCCGATCAAGCCCAGCAACCGGGAGACCGGCTGGTGGCGGCCGGTGCTCGCGGACGGCAAGGCGACCGACGAGGTCGAGGTGCTGCTCAGCCAGCCGACCGGGATCATGGAGCTCTACATCGGCCAGGCCAAGGGCACCACGCAGTGGGACATGGCCACCGACGCGGTGGTCCGCACGTCGACCGCCAAGGAGGTCCGCGGCGCCAAGCGGCTCTACGGGATCGTCGAGGGGGCGCTGCTCTATGCGTTCGACCTCGCCGCCGTCGGCCAGCCGCTCCAGCCGCACCTGTCCGCCCGCCTGGAGCGCGTCGCGGGCTGAGTCGCGCGTTAATCTGAACGTCGTGGGTTTCGATGATCTGGCCGCAGTGCTCCGGTCGCGGGGCCTGCGGCTGACCGCGCCCCGGCAGCTCGTGCTCGAGTCGGTCTACCGGTTGCGCCACGCGACGCCGGACCAGATCCACGCCGACGTCAGCGAGCGCGCCGCCGGGGTCAACATCACCACCGTCTACCGCACGCTGGAGCTGCTCGAGGAGCTCCAGCTGGTGACGCACGCGCACCTGTCGCACGGTGCGCCCACCTACCACCCGCTCGGCGAGCACCAGCACGCCCACCTCGTGTGCCGGGGCTGCGGCGACGTGCAGGAGCTGCCGCCACCCATGCTCGAGGGCCTCGCCGAGGACCTGCGCACCACCCGCGGCTTCCGCCTCGACATCGGCCACGTGGCCCTGTTCGGCGTGTGCGGCAGCTGCGGCTCCAAAGAGGAGTAGCTCCGTGAAGCCAGTTACCGTGGCGTCCATCGATCCCTCATCCGCCGACGGTGCCGCGGTCGCGCACTACGGCGACCCTGCCCGCGAGCAGAAGATCCTCGACACCGGGGCCGGGCTGGTCGACCGCTCGCACCGCGACGTCCTGGCCGTGCCCGGCGCCGACCGGCTGACCTGGCTGCACAGCCTCACCACCCAGCACCTGACCGGCCTGGACCCCATGAGCGGCTCGGAGCTGCTCGTGCTGTCGCCGCACGGGCACGTGGAGCACCACGCGATGCTCGTCGACGACGGCACGGCCACGTGGCTGGACCTGGAGCCGGGGGCCGGTGCGGGCCTGCTGACGTTCCTGTCCCGGATGATCTTCATGATGCGGGTCGAGCCCGCCGACGTGACCGCCGACCGGGCGGTGCTGTCGATCGTCGGCCCGCACACCGACGAGGCCCTGCGGGCGCTCGGCGTCACGCTCGCCGCGCCCGACGTGGTGCCCGTGCCGCCGGCGAAGTTCGCGACCGGGGTGGTGCCGCCCCGGCCGACCGCACGCTACGCGGCGGCCGCGCTGCCGGCGTTCGACGGGCTGGTCCGCCGGGTGGAGGGCGGCGCGGACCTGATCGTGCCGCGGTCCGCGGTGCCCGACCTGGTCGCCGCCGCGCAGCTCCCGCCGGCCGGGATCTGGGCGTACGAGGCGCTGCGGGTCGCGGCGCGGCGCCCCCGGTTCGGCTTCGAGACCGACCACAAGACCCTGCCCGCGGAGGTCGGCTGGACGGCGCACGCCGTGCACCTGGAGAAGGGCTGCTACCGGGGGCAGGAGACGGTCTCCCGGGTGCACCACCTCGGCCGGCCGCCGCGCAAGCTGGTGCTGCTGCACCTGGACGGCATCGCCACCGACGAGCTCCCCGCGCCGCACACCGAGGTCGTCCGGGACGGCCGGGCGGTCGGGTTCGTCGGCACCGCCGCCCGCCACTACGAGCTCGGCCAGATCGCGCTCGCCGTCGTCCGGCAGAACGTCAACGAAGACGGGGGTCAATTGCTGGTGGGCCCGTCCACGGCCGCGATCGACCCGCTGTAGAAAGAGCCATGACAACAACGACGTTGATCACGGTGGCGCCCACCGGCGCCGAATCGAGCAAGGCCGACGTGCCAGCGCTGCCGGTGACCCTGGACGAGCTGGTCACGACCGGCAAGGAGTGCCAGGCGGTGGGCGCCTCGATCATCCACGTGCACCTGCGCGACGACGACGCCCGGCCGACTCTCGACCTCGGCCGGCTGAAGGACGCCGTCGCCGCGCTGCGGGCCGAGACCGACCTCATCGTCCAGCTCTCCAGCGGCGGCGCGGTCACCGACCCGGAGTCCGACCGGCTCCGCGTCCTCGACGCCGGGCCCGACATGGCCTCCTGCACGATGGGCACGGTCAACTTCGGCGACGACGTGTTCCTCAACCGGTGGTCGTTCATCGTCGAGCTGCACACCCGCATGCGTGACCGGGGGATCGTCCCCGAGTACGAGATCTTCGACCTCGGCCAGCTCACCACGCTGCGCCGCCTGCTCGACAAGCACGGGCTGCCCGCCGGCGGGCACGTGCACCTCGACCTGGTCATGGGCGTGCCCGGCGGGATGCCCGCCACCGCCGAGGCCCTGGTCGCCTGCGTGCAGGCGATGCGCGACCTGCCGTCCGGCACCACGTTCTCCGCCACCGGCATCGGCCGCGGCACGCTGCCGGTCCTGCTCGCGTCGCTGTCGGCGGGCGGGCACCTGCGGGTCGGCATGGAGGACACCGTCACCTACGCCAAGGGCGCGCCGGTGGAGAGCAACGCGCAGCTCGTCGCGCGGGCCTCCGCCTTCGCCCGGCTCGCCCAGCGCCCGCCGATGACCCCGTCCGACGCCCGCGCGCTGCTGGGGATCCCGGCATGAGCGATCTGTACCTCGGCGGGGAGCTGCTCGCGGAGGTCGAGCGCAACGGGTTCGTGGAGAGCCGGCACAGCGGGTCCGTCGTCGTCCTGGACGCCGGCGGCGAGGTCACGGCGTGGGCCGGTGACGTGCTCGGCCCGGTCTTCCCGCGCTCGTCCAACAAGCCCATGCAGGCGGTGGGGATGCTGGCGGCCGGCCTCACCGCGACACCGGCGGAGCTGGCGATCATCTCGGCGAGCCATCGTGGACAGCCCGCGCATGTGGCGTCGGTACGAGGTGTGCTCGCCGACCTCCCCGCCTCGGCGCTCGGCTGCCCGCCGGACTACCCGCTGTCCGACGACGCCCGCGACGCCGTGGTCCGGGCGGGCGGGGAGCGGTCGCCGCTGTACATGAACTGCTCCGGCAAGCACGCGGGGATGCTGCGCACCTGCGCCGCCAACGGCTGGCCCCTCGCCGGCTACCTGGACCCGGCGCACCCCGTGCAGGTGGCGATCCGAACCGGCGTCGAGTCCCTCGCCGGTGAGCCGGCCGCGGCGGTCGGCGTCGACGGGTGCGGCGCGCCGCTGCTCGCGGTGTCGCTGCGCGGGCTGGCCGCGGCGTTCCTGCGGCTGGTGTCGGCCCCGTCCGGCTCGCACCCGCGCCTGGTCGCGGACGCCATGCGCGCCCACCCCGACCTGGTCTCCGGCACCGACGCCGACGGGCACGACACGCAGCTCATGCGGGCGTTCCCCACGCTGCTGTCGAAGATCGGGGCCGAGGGCGTGATGGCCGCGGCGGTCCCGGGCGTCGGCGCGGTGGCCCTGAAGATCGACGACGGCGCCGCGCGGCCGCGACTGCCCGTGCTGAGCGCGGGGTTCACGCGTCTCGGCTTCTCCCTGGGTGACTTTTCGGACATGCCGGTCATGGGCGGCGGCGTGCGGGTAGGTTCGGTCCGGACAGTCTGGTGAGCGGCTTCACGCTAGCTGGAGTTAGCAGTTTGCTTGCAACAGTTAGCACGGCGAGCTACGGTCGGTGATGTGACTGAAGAGCCGCGCGACCTGGGTGGGTTCATCCGTGACCTGCGCCGCAACGCGCGCATCTCGCTCCGCCAGCTTGCTGAGCAAGCCGGCGTCAGCAACCCGTACCTCAGTCAGATCGAGCGTGGCCTGCGTAAGCCGAGCGCCGAGGTGCTCGCGCAGCTCGCGAGTGCACTGCGGGTGTCGACCCCGCTGATGTACCTGCGAGCCGGCCTGCTCGAGCGCGAGGGGCACGACGTGCTGGCCGCGATCGCTGCGGACAGTGATCTCACGACGGCCCAGAAACAGTCGCTCACGCAGATCTACGAAACGTTCCGGCGCGAGAACTCGCGCAGCGATGCCGACAGCGCCGCCTCGGGGGCGGGGCGCGACGCCGACCCGGCACCACCGACGAAGTCAGAGGAGTCATCATGACCACCAGCACCACCACCCGGAAGATCCCGACCCCGCTCTATGCCGCCGCAGGCGCCGGTGACCTGGCCTATGAGCAGCTGCGCAAGCTGCCCGCGCAGGTCGCCCAGCTGCGCGCCCGGGTCGAGGAGCTGCGCCCGGCGGTCGCCGAGACCAACCTCCGCGCCGACCTGACCGTGGCCGCCGACCGCCTGCGCAACGCGGCCCGCCGCAACACCACGTCGCTGCTCGCCGGCGCCCAGGTCGCGCAGGACCGCGCGGTCGCCGTGTACACCGAGCTCGTGAACCGCGGCGAGAAGGTCGTCGCCGGCGGCCGGACCGCCGAGGCGAAGATCGAGATCGCGCCGGCCACGAAGACCGTGACCACCGAGGTCGCCGTCACCCCCACCCCGGCCGACATCGCGCCGGCCGTGACGCCCGTCGAGACCGACACGCCGGCCCCCGCGAAGAAGGTCGCGGCGAAGAAGACCGCCGCCGCCAAGAAGTAACGGGAGTTTGTCGGGAGCCCTCCGGACCGTCTCGCACGGTTCGGAGGGCTTCGGAATAAGCTCGGGGGATGGTGACTGCAGTGCCGGTGTTCTACGACAGGGTTGAGCTGTACATCAACCTGGCGGTGTGGGTCTTCTGCCTGGTGCTCGGCGCCGCGGCGTTGCTGCACTGTCTCGTCCAGCGAGCCGACGCGTTCCCGGCCATCGGCACGATGTCCAAGACGGTCTGGCTGGCCATGAACGGTGGCGGCCTGCTGCTCACGGCCCTGGCGCCGCAGCTGCGCATGGGCTACCTCAGCATCTTCCTGCTCATCTCCGCGGGCATCTTCGCCATCTACCTGCTCGACATCAGACCCGCGCTGCGAGACGCGGTCGACGGCCACGGCTCCTGGTGATGGCGGCCGGAATGACGGCTGCCCCGGCGATCGCGCCACTGCCCTGCTCGGCGGTCGCTCCGACGTCCGGCCTGGCGGTTGCGCCGGTATCTGGCTCGGCGGCCTCTCCGACGGCTGTGACGGTGGCTGGGCCGGCGGTTGTGCCGACGCCTGCGGCGGCTGTTGCGCCGGCGGCTGGGCTGGCGGTTGTGACGGCGGCTGCTCCGGCCCGTGCGATGGCGGTCGCAACGGCGCCTGGCTTGGTGGCTTCTCCGACGGCGGTTGTGACGGCGGTCCGCTGATGGACTTCCGCTGGCCGCCGCCGCCCGACGGCAGGCCCGACCGGTTCCGCCCGCCCGTGACGCGCGGGCCGCAGACCGGCCGGCCCACGCTCCCCGCGCCGCCGACCGAGCAGATCGCCACCCCGCACGGCGTCGAGCTGGAGTGGCTCCTCACCGGCGAGGGTGACCCCGTCACGGTCTTCGCGCACGGGCTCGGCAGCGGCATCGCCGAGACCCGCCCCCTGGGCAGCGCCGTCGCCGGCCGCAAGGTCTTCTTCCAGTTCCGCGGCCACGGCCACTCCGCCGCGCCCGGCGGCGTCTGGACCTATGCCGACCTCGCCCGGGACCTGCGCGCCGTCGCCGACCTCTCCGGCGCCACCCGCGCCCTGGGCGTCAGCCTCGGCGCCGGCGCCCTCTGCCGCCTCCTGGCCGACAACCCTGGCCGCTTCGAGCGCGCCGTCTTCTTCCTCCCCGCCGTCCTCGACACGGCACGCCCGGCCGCCGCGCAGGAGCGCCTCACCGCCCTGATCGAGGCGATCGACGCCGGCGACGCCGCCGCCGTGGCCGACGTGCTCTCCATGGAGGTCCCCGCCCAGGTCCGCAACTCGCCACCGGTCTGGGCGTTCCTGCGTCAGCGGCTCGACCAGCTGATGCGCGACGGGCTCGCCGGGGGCCTGGCCAGCCTGCCCGCCCAGGTCGCCGTGCAGGACCGCGCCGACCTCGCCGCGGTCACCGCGAAGTGCCTCGTCATCGGCTCCAGGGGCGACGAGCTGCACCCGGTCACCGTGGCCGAGCAGCTCGCCGAGGCGCTCCCCGACGCAGAGCTGCACGTGTACGACCGCCCCGGCGTCGTCTGGACCCAGCGCGCCGACCTGCGCGCCCGGATCTCCACGTTCCTGAACCTCGGCCCCGACCGAAACTGTCCGAACGGCTGACCCCCGGCACGTATCAGAGTGGCACCCCGGAGCGTCTGTCCTATGGATGACAACTTCGCCACTACTGACCTGAGGGGGATCGGACCATGACTGCGCTGCGCCGCTGGGCCGGACCGACATAGAGTTTCGGACATGGGTGTCACGCAACACGGCAGGACCTCCCGCCTCGACCTCGCCGACCCGACGCTGCGCGAGTGGACGTGCGTCGTCCTGCACTCCGATGCCACCGACGGCATCGTGCTCGACCGCTCAGCCTTCTACCCCGGCGGTGGCGGCCAGCCTCCGGACCACGGCGTGCTGCTGTGGCAGGGGGTACAGACGCGAATCACCGGGACCCGCAAAGGCGACGACCTCTACCTCCAGCCCGCCGAGGGAGACCCGCTCCCGCCCGCCGGCACCGAGGTGATCGGCGCCATCGAGGACGACCGCCGCACCAAGCTCATGCGCACCCACTCCGGCCTGCACGTCCTGGGCGGCGTGGTGTTCCGCGACTTCGGCGCCCTCGTCACCGGCGGCTCCATGGAGCCCGCCGAGGCCCGCATGGACTTCAACCTCCCCGAGGTCCCACCCGACTTCAAGGCCCGGCTCGAGGAGCTCATCAACGCCGAGGTCGCCGCCGACCGCAAGGTCGTCACCAAGGTCCTCGCCCGCGACGAGGCCCTCGCCCTGCCCGACATCATCCGCACCCAGTCCAACCTGATCCCGCCCGACGAGCAGGAGATCCGCATCGTCGACATCGTCGGCCTCGACGCCCAGGCCGACGGCGGCACCCACGTCGCCTCGACCGCCCAGATCGGCCGCCTCCAGGTCGTCAAGGTCGAGAGCAAAGGCAAGGCCAACCGCCGAGTCCGCGTCCGCCTGACCGACTGACGCCCGCTCCCACCACAGCACCCGCCCGCCGCCCTCGTACGCGCCGGCTCGCCTGCTCCGCGCTGACCCGCTTCAGGGTCCGACCCGCGGCAGGTTGGCGCCTGTGGACACGACCTGCTCGCCCCGTGCGTGCTTGCTCCGGCCGCTACTGCTTGCTCGGGGTCTGACCCGCAGCAGCTCGGCGTCCAGGGGTAGGACCGCTCGCCCTGCACTCACTCGCTCGGGGCACGCTCGCCCAAGGCCTGCCAATTGGCCCCGCTTGCCTGGTCCGCGCTCGCCCGCTGCAGGGTCCGACCTGCGCAGGTTGGCTCTCGCGGACAGGACCTGCTCGCCCTGCGCCCGCTCGCTCACGGCCTGCTCGCCGTGGGCCTCCTGATCGGCTCCGGGTCTGCTCGGCTCCTGCGTCCGCTCGTTCGCGGCTGCTTACCTCAGGGGCGGCTCGCAGCAGGTCGGCTCCCGCAGGCAGGACCTGCTCGCCCTGCGCCCGCTCGCCGTGGCCTCCTGCTCGGCTCCGGGCCTGCTCGGCTCCGGGCCTGCTCGGCTCCGGGCCTGCTCGGCTCCTGCGTCCGCTTGTTCGCGGCTGCTTACCTCAGGGGGCGGCTCGCAGCAGGTTGGCTCCCGCGGGCAGGATCAGCTTCTCGCCGCCGGCCCTGGTCACCTCGAGAATCGGCTCGCCCGGATCGATGCCCAGGTCGCGTCGCTCCGGATCGGTCGGCATCCGCCCGATCACCTCGTCGCCGGCTCGCAGCTCCACGACCTCCCGCTGCAGCGCGGGCCGCACCATGGTCCGCGCGCCCCGGGCCGACACGACGAGCCCCTCCTGCCGCAGCACCGCCACCGCGTTGCGAACGGCGGGCCGGCCCAGCTCGTACTCCTGCATCAGGCTGCTCTCCGACGGCACGAACGCCCCCGGCGCCAGCTCTCCCGCCCGAATCTGCTCACGCAGCAGGTCCGCCAGCTGCTGGTACAACGGCCGATCCGAACTCCGGTCGATCATGCCCCAACGGTAGATAACCCCATGATCTTGTCCGCTTGCCGTCCTATGCGTACATGGCCCCACCATCATCCCACCGCAACGCACGAGTCGGCAAACTGGCCTCCTCCGTATCTGGGGCTTGCTGTCGGGGCGGTCCCTGGGTCGTGAAAGATGACGGAGTGGCGCAGCTGAAGACGATGTGGGACGAGTTCGCCGAGGGGGCGAGACTGCTTGGGCGGGGGTTCTCGCTGTACAGCCGAAGCCCCCGCCTCCTGCTCCTCGGGCTGATCCCGGCAGTCATCTCCTTCCTGTTGCTGGCGACCGCCTGGTTCTTCCTGCTCTGGTTCATCCGCGACCTGGCCGCGACCGTCACCTGGTTCGCCGACGACTGGGGGTCGCCGTGGCGGGGCGTGATCAGGTTCGGCGCCGGCGCGGGCATCGTCATCGTGTCCGCCCTGGTGTCGGTCCTCACGTACACGGCGCTGACCCTGCTCATCGGCGACCCGTTCTACGAGGTCATCTCCGAACGCGTCGAGGACCACCACGGCGGCGCGCCGGGGCTGCCCGACCTGCCGTGGCACCGCACGTTCTTCAAGAACGCCGCCGACTCCATCAGGCTCATCCTGCTGGGCATCGTCGTCTCGGTCCCGCTGTTCCTGCTCGGCTTCGTCCCGGTCCTGGGCCAGACGGTCATCCCGGTCCTCGACGTCGTGGTCGGCGGCTGGCTGCTCGCCGTGGAGCTGACCGGCGTCCCGTTCAACCGCCGCGGCCTGCGCCTGAAGGACCGCCGCGCCATGCTCCGCGCCAACCGCCCGCTCGCGCTCGGCTTCGGCATGCCGGTCTTCGTGATGCTGCTGATCCCCTTCGCCGCGGTCCTGGTCGTCCCCGCCGCCGTTGCCGGCAGCACCCTGCTGACCCGCAGGCTCTTCGGCCTTCCGACCGACAAGCCGTCCGCCGCCCTCGGCAAGCCCCCGCTCGTCCGAGCCCCGGAAACTGTCGTACCTGGCGGGCATGATGTGGGAGTAGCCGGCCGGTTGTGACCTGACCCGCTTCCGACCGGGGGGAGTGAGGATGCATGACGGTTTGTGACTATCAAGCGGCATTCGGCGCGGTCTGCGCCGCCGTCTGACCTGAACGCCGACGGTTGGCAGGCAACCGTGTCTGTCAGGTCTTCGGAGGTTCGCCCGCGTTCGGGTCCTGAGATACGGCGTGGCCAGGCGCCCGGCGCGACAGGGGAGGCGCCCGGTTCCGCGGTCGCTGCTGCGGCGGGAAGCGTCGGGGTTCGTGCGGCAGAGCTTGGGCGAGCCAGAAACCGTCCACCGGCTCCGCCGCCACGTCAACGATGGCGCCAACGCGACCGGCCAACGCGACGGGTCACCCGCCTTGGCTCGCGAAGGCAGGCTTGAGCGTTGCGCCCGGCACGGAGGACAGGCCACCGCACCGCTGGGTGACGGCCGGGCGGGCAGCGGCGAGCCCCGCCACGCGGTGAGCTCGGCATGCGGTGAGCTCGGCATGCGGTGAGCTCGGCATGCGGTGAGCTCGGCATGCGGTGACCTCGGCATGCGGTGACCTCGGCATGCGGTGACCTCGGCGACCATCACCGCCACCATGGCCACGCTCGCCGTCACGCGGCGACCGGTCACGGCGACCGGTCGCACGTGTCCGGGCGTGCCGCCGACCAAGGCTGCCATCGGGTCGGGCGGCCCATGTCACCGGGCGGGGTGTGCCATCGGGTCGGGTGTGCCACCGAGCGGCGGCGGTGACCTGGGGGCGGCTGGCCGGGAGTCTGGTCCGGTGTTGGTGAGTGCTGCTGCTGGTTGGGCGTGCCGCCAAGGCGGGCCTGTCGCTGAGGGGGCGTGCCATAGGTCCGTGTGGGCGCATTACCGGACGGGCAGGACACGGCGACGACCATGCTGCCGGCAGGCGATCCGGCTCCCAGCGAGCGTCCACATCGCGGGTTTCCGGCGCGGACCCCACCGCAGGTCCTTGAGGGGAGCTCGTGTGTGGAGCACTCGGTGCGGACTTCCGGCGTGGACCCTCATTGCGGGGCGTTTGAAGCGGACTTCCGGGCGAACCCGGCCGACGCGGAACCCCCCCCATCGCAGGTTTCCGGCGGGAACCTGCGCCGCGAAACCCGCTGCTGACCCCGGCTTGACGCCGCTCGGTGTGGAGCCAGTGACGCAGACCTTCGGTGCGGACTGGTCCCTGGCTCGGTAACGGGGGTCAGCCGGTGCGGAGGCCTTCCAGGAGGGTGGTGTCGCCGCTGACGAGGAGGGTGTCGAAGGCTACGCGGCCGAAGAGGGCCAGGACCAGGTCGCTGGCGGGGCCGCTGGCGGTGGCGCGTTCGTGGTGGTCGTCGGTGTCGAGGAGGGTGTCGGTGTCGAGGAGGGCGACGCCCGCGCCGCGGAGGCGGACGTACCAGACCTGGTCGACGTCGGTGGCGTGGAGGGCGATCATGCCGGCGCGGTTGGTGGGGCCGGAGCGGCGGCCGGCGGGGAGCCAGGTGTCGAGGACCTCGGTGACGCCGTCGCTGGCGAGGCGGGGCTCGATGGGCTCGCTGAGGCCCGCGGCCATCTGGGCGTCCCAGCGGTGGATGGCGGTCTCGTGCGCCATGCGGCGGTGCCAGAAGCCGGCCTTCTTCGCCTGCGGGGCCCAGTTGTAGGCGGGCAGGTCGGGTTCCAGGGCGTCGAGGGTGGCGAGGAGCTCGGTGAAGGCGTCGGTCCACGCGACCGCCGGGTCGACGTCCGCCGGGAGCGGGGTGTCGGGGCGCGGGTCGGGGCGGTCGGTGACGCCGCGGGGGGCGATGGCGTTGACCCACACATAGATCTGGGTGAGGTGCCAGGCCAGGTCGCGCAGCTGCCAGCCGGGGCAGGTGGGGACGGCGGCGTCGAGGGGGACGGTGCCGAGCGCGGCGCGGAAGGCGTCGCCTTCGGCGCGCAGCGCGGTGAGCCAGAACTCCTTGGTGAGCTGAGGCTTGCTCATCGGCGATCCCTCTCCCGGTCCGGACGCTGCAGCTCCAACATTAGGGCACGCCTTACTCTGGTGCGGTGCCCGAAGCAGCCGCGTCCGCGCCCAGCCTCGCCGACCTGACCACTCTGCGCCTCGGTGGCCCCGCCGGGGAACTGGTGGAGGTGACCTCGGAGGAGGAGGCGGTCACCGCGGTACGAACCGGAAAACCGGTGCTCGTCCTCGCCGGAGGCAGCAACGTCGTGATCGCTGACGAGGGGTTTCCGGGCACCGTGGTGCTTTTGCGGCAGCGCGGGATCCACGTGCAGGAAGAGGGCGGGAGCGTCCGGCTGACCGTCCAGGCGGGGCAGCCGTGGGACGAGGTCGCGGCGGCGGCGGTCGCCAACGGCTGGGCGGGGATCGAGTCGCTGTCGGGCATCCCGGGGTCGGCGGGCGCCACCCCGATCCAGAACGTCGGGGCGTACGGGCAGGAGGTCGCCGAGACGATCACCGCCGTCCGGGCGTACGACCGAACCCGCGACGAGATCGTCACGCTGCCGAGGGACGCGTGCGGCTTCGCGTACAGGACGAGCGTCTTCAAGCACAACGAGCGGTTCGTGGTCCTGTCGGTGACGTTCGAGCTGGCGGTGTCGCCGCTGTCGACGCCGATCCGGTATGCGGAGCTGGCCAGGACGCTCGGCGTGCAGGCAGGGGAGTCGGCGCCGCTCGCCGACGTGCGCGAGACGGTGCTGAAGCTGCGCGCCGGCAAAGGGATGGTCCTGGACCCGTCGGACCGTGACACGTTCTCGGTGGGCTCGTTCTTCACGAACCCGGTGGTGGCGGCGGACGCGGTGGAGCACGTGCGCCGGGCCGCCGGCGAGCCGCCCGCCTGGCCGGCGCCCGACGGGATGGTCAAGCTCAGCGCGGCGTGGCTCATCGAGCGGGCCGGGTTCGGCAAGGGCTACGGCGACCCGGCCAGCGGCGTGGCGCTGTCGGGCAAGCACACCCTCGCCCTGACGAACCGGGGCACCGGCACGACCGCCGCGCTGCTCGGGCTGGCGCGCGCGATCCAGCACGGGGTCCAGGAGAAGTTCGGCGTGCGGCTGCACCCCGAGCCGGTCCTCGTCAACTGCTCTCTGTAGCGAGGCAACTGTAGGGGACCGTCATCTCGCCCAGGCGCCAGCGGGCGGGGCGGTCCAGGACGGGCCAGCCGGCGTCCCGGGTGGCCTCGACCGCGCGCCGCCAGCGCTGGCGCGGCCCGAAGGCCGACAGCGGCGCCGCCGCGCGCCAGGCGGTGTCCAGTGTGGACAGCAGCGCGTGGATCGGCTGCCCGGGCACGTTGTGGTGGATGAGGCACTTCGGCAGCCGCTCGGCCAGGGTCGCCGGGGTGTCCAACGTGGACAGGCGGCTGGCGAGGGTCAGGGTCCGCGGCACGCCGCCGGTGACGGTCACCCAGGACGCCAGCCGGCCGAGCTCGTCGCAGGTGCCCTCCACCAGGACCGCCCCGGTCGCGGTCATCGCGGCCCACGCGGCGGGGACGGCCTCCAGGTCGTACTGGCGCAGCACGTTGAACGCCCGGACCACGGTCGGCGCGAGCCCCGCCAGCTCGAAGCCGCCCCGGCGGAACTCCAGGAACGGCGGGTCGGCGAACGGCTGCGCGACCGCGACCCGCTCCGGGTCGATCTCCAGGCCGACCACCCGGACCGGCGGGCCCGGCAGGTCGAGCAGGCGGCGGCGCAGCTCCAGGGTGGTGACGGGCGAGGCGCCGTACCCGAGGTCGACGACGAGCGGCGCGTCGGCGCGGGCCAGCACCGGGCCGAGCGTCACCGCGATCCAGTTGTCGACCCGCCGCAGCCGGTTGGGATTGGTGGTCCCGCGCGTGATCGCGCCGAGGACACGCATCACGTCACCCGGTGCACCTTGTGCTGGGCGGCCTGGGCGAGCGGGCGGACCACGAGCCGGTCGATGTTGACGTGGTGCGGCCGGGTCGCGGTCCACGCGACGCAGTCGGCGATGTCCTCGGCGACCAGCGGGTCCGCCACGCCCTTGTAGACGGCGGCGGCCTTCTCCGAATCGCCCTCGAACCGCTTGAGGGCGAACTCGTCGGTCTTCACCATGCCGGGATCGATCTCCACGACGCGGATCGGGCGGCCGTTCAGCTCCAGCCGCAGGGTCTCCGCGACCGCCGTCTGGGCGTGCTTCGCCGCCGTGTAGCCGCCGCCGCCCTCGTACACGATGAGACCAGCCGTGGAGGAGATCACGACGATCGTCGCCCGGCCCGAGGCGGACAGCAGCGGCAGGAGCGCCTTGGTGACCCGGACCGTGCCCAGCACGTTGACCTCGAACATCCACTGCCAGTCGCTGAGGTCGGCCTCCTCGACGGTCTCCGCGCCGATGGCCCCGCCGGCGTTGTTGACCAGCAGCTCCACGGGCGCGCCCAACGCGGCGACTGTGTCGACAAGTCGTGAAATGTCTGCATCCGACGTGATGTCGGCCACAACCACGGTTGCCGACGGCAGCGAGTCCACCAACGCGGAGAGCAGCTCGGCGCGCCGGGCAACGGCCACCACGTGAAAGCCCTCGGCGGCCAGACGGCGGGCGGTAGCTGCGCCGATACCGCTGGAAGCGCCGGTCACAACGGCAACAGGAGAAGACATGCCGACCATCCTTCCGCATGCACCGCGAACCGCAGTGATGAACGCAACGGTGGGTAGACGGCCGCCCGCGAGGGAACATGGACGGTTGGGAAGATGTAACCGTCCGGCAACAGATGAAGGAGCACCGACGTGGCGCGGGTCGACTCGCTGCACAGGCACACCCCGCAGTCCCGTCGCTCTCTCCCGCGGAGGGTCGCGACGCTGTCCGTGCACACGTCCCCGCTCGACCAGCCGGGCACCGGCGACGCCGGCGGCATGAACGTGTACATCGTCGAGGTCGCCGAGCGCCTGGCCCGGGCCGGCGTCGAGGTCGAGGTCTTCACCAGGGCGACGTGCAGCGAGCTGCCGCCGGTGGTGGAGATGGCGCCGGGCGTGCTCGTGCGGCACGTCATCGCCGGCCCGTTCGAGGGCCTGGCCAAGGAGGACCTGCCGGCGCAGCTGTGCGCGTTCACCAACGGGGTCCTGCGCGCCGAGGCGTCGCAGGCGCCCGGTTGGTACGACCTCGTCCACTCCCACTACTGGCTGTCCGGTCAGGTCGGCTGGCTGGCGAAGGACCGGTGGGGCGTCCCGCTGGTGCACACCGCCCACACGCTCGCCAAGGTGAAGAACCAGCTGCTCGCCGACGGCGACAAGCCCGAGCCGATGGCCCGCGTCATCGGCGAGGAGCAGGTCGTCGCCGCGGCCGACGGCCTGGTGGCCAACACCCCGGCCGAGGCCGCCGACCTGATCGAGCTGTACGCCGCCGACCCCCGCCGGGTCAGCGTGGTGCCGCCCGGCGTGGACCTGGAGACGTTCACCCCCGGCGACGGCAGGAACAGGCAGAAGTTCGGCCTCCCCGAGGACGCCCTGGTGGTCGCGTTCGTCGGGCGGATCCAGCCGCTGAAGGCGCCCGACGTGCTGCTGCGCGCCGCCGCCGAGCTGCGCGCCCGCGACCCGGAGCTGGGCGCGAAGCTGGTCGTCGCCGTCTGCGGCGGCCCCAGCGGCTCGGGCCTGGACCGGCCGACCGCGCTCATGGACCTCGCCGCCGAGCTGGGCATCGCCGACTGCGTGCGGTTCCTCGCCCCGCAGCCGCGCGAGGACCTCGCCGAGCTGTTCCGCGCCGTCGACCTGGTCGCCGTGCCGAGCTACAACGAGTCGTTCGGTCTGGTCGCGATCGAGGCGCAGGCATGTGGCACACCGGTCGTCGCGGCGGCCGTCGGCGGGCTGGTGACCGCCGTCCGTGACGGGGTCTCCGGGGTGCTGGTCGACACGCACCGCCCGGAGGACTGGGCCGCCGTCCTCGGCGACCTGCTGGCCCACCCGGCGAGGCGCCGGGAGCTCTCGGAAGGCGCCGTCCGGCACGCCCACGAGTTCTCGTGGAGCCACACCGCGAGCGGCCTGCTCGCCGCGTACCGCGACGCCCTCACCACGCACCGCGACACCGAGCTGCTGGCGGCGATGTCATGAGAGAGACGGTGAGCCAGCTGATCGAGCGGGTCTGCGACGAGCGCGAGATCGCCTGGGAGAAGACCGGCGACAACGCCTACGTGGCGGTCCTACCCGGCACCCACAAGCAGAAGACCAACTGCAACCTCATCGTCGGCGAGCACACGCTGCGCGTCGAGGCGTTCGTGATGCGCCACCCGGACGAGAACCGCGAGGAGCTGTGGCAGTGGCTCCTGCAGCGCAATTCGCGCATGTACGGCGTCGCGTTCAGCGTCGACACGGTCGGTGACGTGTACCTGATGGGCCGGCTGCCGCTGCACGCGGTGACCGAGGAGGAGCTCGACCGGCTGCTCGGCGCGGTGCTGACCTACGCCGACGAGAGCTTCGACCCGATGCTGGAGATCGGCTTCGGCTCCGCGATCCGCCGCGAGTGGGAGTGGCGCGTCAAGCGCGGCGAGCCCCTCGACAATCTCAAGGCATTCACGGCCTTCGTGGAGCGTACGAGCTAGCTTACTCTGAGCCGGTGATCGAACGGGCGCCGCTCGCTTGGAGACCTGTCGGTGCGGTGGCGGCCACGGCCGCCGTCGCGCTCCTGCTGACGATCAACCGCTATGACTACCACCGTGACGAGCTGTACTTCCGCATGCTCGGCGACCGTCCGAGCTGGGGCTACGTCGACCAGCCGCCGTTCACGCCGCTGCTGATCCGGCTGTGCGCCGAGGTCTTCGGCGACTCGGCGTGGGCGATCCGGCTACCCGGCGTGCTGTTCCTGCCCGCCGCCGTCTTCCTGCTCGCCCTCATCGCCCGCGAGGCCGGCGGCGGCGCGGTCGCGCAGACCCTCGCCGGGACCGGCGCGCTGACCACGTTCGCCCTGGTGTCCACGCACCTGACCCTGACCACCGGGCCGGACCTGCTGGTCTGGCTCGGGGTCGTCCTGTGCGTCATGCGGGCGTCGTTGCGGGAGCTGCCACGGTACTGGCTGGCCGCCGGGCTGGTCACCGGGCTCGCGCTGTACAACAAACACCTGGTCATCCTGCTGCTGCTCACGTTCGCGGCGGGGCTGCTGGTCGCCGGGCCGCGCAAGGTCCTGCTGTCGCCGTGGCTGTGGGCCGGCGCCGGCATCGCGCTCGTCGTCGGGCTGCCCAACCTGCTGTACCAGATCGCCAACGGCTTCCCGCAGCTCGACATGGCCGCGGCCCTGGCCGAGAACAAGGGCGACGAGGCCAGGATCACCCTGATCCCGCTGCAGCTGGCGTGGCTGGGCCCGTTCTTCGTGCCGGTGTGGGTCGCCGGCATCGTGACGCTCCTGCGAAACCCGGCGCTGCGCCCGATCCGGGCGCTCGGGGTGGCGTACCCGCTGATGCTGGTGCTCCTGTTCGTGATCGCCGGCCAGCCGTACTACACGGTCGGACTGCTGTCGGCGCTGTTCGCGATCGGCGCCGTGCCCGTCGCGCGGCGCGTGACCCGCCGCTGGATCCTGGTCGCCGGCGCCGCGGTCAACGTGGGCTTCGCGATCCTGATGTCGCTGCCGGTGCTGCCGGTCGGCGTCGTGGGCGGGACGCCGATCCCCGCGATCAACCAGGGCATCTCCGACCAGGTCGGCTGGCGCCGGTACGTGCGGCAGGTCGCCGACGTGTACGAGGCCCTCCCGGCGCAGGACAAGCCGCACACGGTGCTCGTGACCGGCAACTACGGCGAGGCCGGCGCCCTGGACCGCTACGGCAGGGCCCTCGGCCTGCCGGATGTCTACAGTGGACAGAATGAGCTGCACCGGCTCGGCCCGCCGCCGGAGTCCGCGACCGTCGTCGTGCTCGTGACACAGGGTGACCCGAGCCGCTCGCCGGCGTTCGTATCATGCGAGTTCAAGGCGAATCTGGACAATGGTTACGGCGTGGAGAACGAAGAGCAAACAGCTCGCGTCTTCGTGTGCCGGGGGCTGAGGGGCACCTGGGCCGACCTGTGGCCGGGCTTCCAGCACTTCGATTGATTTCAATTATTTCAAGTGTGTGAGGGAGCCGACAGTCCCGTTACTTGTCGCTGCAATTCCTCGCCGCGTACCGTCAATCACGGATACCGGCGATTCCTGAAGTTGGGGAGCGACGGGGGTGTTTCTGGGCCTTCACGGGCCCACTCGCAGTGGTCTGTCCGGGCGGGGCGACCACTGCAACCGGCGGCACCGCGCGGTCGAAAGACCGCAGCAGAGCGGGTGGTCGTGGACTGGGGGTGCACGCCACCCGCTGCCGCCGGTACGAGTTTTCAGGACTGGGCATCGGCCCCAAACTTAAGTCCGGCGTAAAGACGCACAAAGTCGCAGAGCCGTAGTTTCTCTCGCATGCGGATGCGCGGTGCTCTCGCCGGTCTCTTGCTCGTCGTCACGTTGGCCGGCTGCGGCGCGAAGACCGACGCATCGGCGAATCCGGAAATGTCCGTATCCGCGGACGCGAACGCGGGCGAGGATGCCGCGAGCGGGGACGCCGTCGCCGCCCTGGCCGCCGCCGGGGCCGCGCCCTCCGGGTCCGCGTCGGCCGCCGCCTCGAAGAGCGCCGCGCCGCCCGCCGTGAAGGCGCCCACCCAGACGTTCGCCGTCGGGGTCAGCCAGTTCACGTTCAGCCGCGCCGGCCGCACGCTGCGCACCCTGGTCTTCTACCCGGCGATCGGGGCGGCCGGCGGCTCGCCGAAGAGCAACGCGGGTGTCGCCGCGGGCAGGTTCCCCCTGGTCCTGTGGAGCCACGGCCTGCACGGCTCGCCGGAGGGCTACCAGGGCGTCACCGCGAAGATCGCCGCCGCCGGGTTCGTCGTCGCGGCGCCGGCCTACCCGTTCACCAACTCCGCGGCGAACCCGTTCAACCAGAACGACATGGGCAACCAGCCCGCCGACGCGTCCGCCGTGATCACCGAGGTGCTCAAGCTCGACACGAAGGCCGGCGCCGCGCTCGCCGGTCACATCGAGACCGGCCGGGTCGCCGCGGGCGGCCACTCGGCGGGCGGCTACACGACCGCCGGCATGCTGTCCGGCTCGGGCCGCGACGCCCGGCTCAAGGGCGGCATCATCGTCTCCGGCGGCGGCATGGGCGGGAAGTTCAGCGGCGCCGCCACGCCGGTGCTGTTCATCCACGGCGACGCCGACGGCACCGTCCCCTACAGCAGCGGCCGCGGCCTGTACGACGGCTGCAGCTGGCCCAAGGCGTTCCTGACGCTGCTGGGCGGCGACCACGGCGGCGGGCTGTTCGGCTCGGCACCGGCCAACCAGGCCGTGTCCAGGACGATGCTCGACTTCCTGCGGTACACCCTCTACAGCGACGGCGCCGCGAAGGGCCGGCTCCGCGCCGATGCCACCGTCAGCGGCGCCGCCAGGTACGACGGGACGCTCTAGCTGAGCGCGAAGACGGGCAGCAGGCCGGTCAGCCGCAGCTGCGCGTAGGCGAGGGGGCGCGGGTTGCGCAGGCTCAGCGTGCAGCCGGTCTCCTTGGCGAGCTTCCAGCAGCCGACCAGCGCGCCGATCCCGGCGGAGTCGAGCACCGTCACGCCGGCCAGGTCCACCACCAGCGCCCCCGGCCGGAAGACGGGCAGCACCGCCCGCACCGCTTCGGAAAGGTGGTCGCGGGTGGCGAGGTCGAGCTCCCCGTCGAGCCGGATGACGACCGTGCCGGGGTCCGGCGCCTCGAGCTTCGCCGTCAAACCGTCCACTTCGCCCCCTGTCACGTCGAAGGGCGGCGTCTACCCCGCTACCGGCACCGCTAAACGCTCCTTCTCGGCCTGAGCGACCCGGCGCTCCCGGGCCGGCTGGATCAGCAGGTGACCGGCGGCGGCGAGCGCGCCGAGCCCGCCGCAGATCACCCAGTGCCAGTCGCCGAGGAACTCCAGGCTCACGCCGCCGGCCGCGGGCGCGATGAAGCTCGCCGCCGGGAAGATCAGGTAGAAGACGCTCTGGTACCGCCCGCGCAGTGCCTCCGGCGACAGCTCCGCGATGACGGCCGCGTTCGGTGGCGCGGCGAGCATCGAGCCG
The DNA here is from genome assembly GCF_040614215.1 of Dactylosporangium sp. NPDC006015. Classification (NCBI taxonomy): domain Bacteria; kingdom Bacillati; phylum Actinomycetota; class Actinomycetes; order Micromonosporales; family Micromonosporaceae; genus Dactylosporangium; species Dactylosporangium sp. NPDC006015. Next base: position 12,461 of record NZ_JBEXUD010000034.1, on the reverse strand, counting down.
ATCGTCCAGACGGTCGCCGCGACCAGGTAGCCGGGCACACCGGAGGCGAGCGCGACGCAGCTGAAGCCGAGCCCGAGGAACACGTTGGCGACGGCGAGCGTGGTGCCCTTGCGCCAGCGGTCGATGAGCTTCGGCACGAAGAGCTGCCCGGCGACGATGAGCAGGCCGGCGTAGGCGACGACCGAGCCGTACACGGTCGGCCGCAGCCCGTCGGCGTTGATCGCGAGGGGCAGGATCGTCGAGCTCTGCATGGTGACGACGGCCAGCAGCAGGCTCAGCCCGACGAACGCCAGGTACGCCCGGTCGGTCAGCGCCGTGTGCAGCCCGCCCTTGGCCGGCCCGCCCATCGTCCGCGTCGCGGGCCTGGTCTCGTGGACCTTCCACAGCAGCAGCACGGCGGTGACCAGCGTGCCGGCGGCGTCGACGGCGAACAGCAGCGGGAAGCTCACCTCGGCGAGCGCGCCGGCGATGACGGACGCCGCGGCCATGCCCAGGTTCATCGCCCAGAACTGCAGGTTGAACCCGCGGTTGCGGTCGGCGGCGGGGACCACGTCGACGATCGCCGCGACGAACGCGGGGCCCGGCATGGAGTGCATGAGCCCGAGCAGCGCGGCCAGGGCGGCGATCGCGGGGATGTCCCGGGTCAGGGCCAGCCCGCCGACGAACGCCGCCGCGCCGAAGTGAGCCAGCAGGAGCGTCGGCCGGCGCCCCCACCGGTCGGCGAGCACGCCGCCGAGCAGGACGCCGGCGATCCCGCCGATGCCGTAGAGGCCGACGACCAGCCCCGCGGCGCCGGGCTTCATGCCGCGGTCGGCGGTGAGGTACAGCGAGAGCACCAGCGCGACGAACCCGCCGACGCGGTTGATGAGCATGCCGGTCCAGAGGTACCAGTACATCCTCGGCAGACCACCGATCGTGGACCGGTACCACACGCGCACGTTTGCTCCAGAATTGTTAATGCTCTTTACAGTTAGATCTTAGCCAACTCGACCGGCGCCTCCGCGGCGGCGGTGACCTCGGTCACCCGGCGCTCCCGGGCGGGCGCGGCGAGCAGGCTCCACGCCCCGGCGGCCAGGCCCAGCCCGAGGCAGCCCAGCCACAGCGCGGTGTTGCCGGCGAGCTCGCGGACCGCGCCGCCGAGCGTCGGCGCCAGGAACGACGCCGCCTGCCACGACAGCCCGTAAGCGCCCTGGTAGCGGCCCCGCATGTCGACCGGTGACAGCCCGGCCAGCAGCGCGGCGTTGGACGGGGCGTTGAGCATCTCGCCGACCGTCCAGAGCAGCACGGTCGCGCCGTACCAGGCGGGGGTGTGCGCGAGCGCGGTGAGGCCGAAGCCGACCCCCATGACCACGGCGGCGACCGGCGCGACGAGCGCCTCGCGGCGGGTGGCGAGCAGGCGGGTGACGAGCGGCTGGCCGAGCACGATGAGGACGCCGTTGAGCGCGATCACCACGCCGAACGTGCGCGGGCTCAGCCCGTCGTCGATCATGGCGATCGGCAGCATCGCCATGTGCTGGAGCAGCAGGAGCGCGATGAGCAGGTTGCACACGACGAACCCGAGGAACACCCGGTCGCGGCCGAGCGTGCCCAGGCCGGACCGCTGCTCGGTCCTCGCCGTCGTCGCGGGCCTCGTCTCGCGGATCCGCACCGCGATGAGGACCGCCGCGGCGCCGGTCGTCGCGGCGTCGGCGAGGAACAGCGTCAGGTAGCCGCTGCCGGCGGCGAACCCGGCGAGGATCGCCGCGGTCGCGAAGCCGAGGTTGATCGCCCAGAAGTACACGGAGAAGGCCCGGCCGCGGTCGGACGCCGGCACCAGGTCGGCGATCATCGCGCCGAGCGGCGGGCGGGCGCCCTCGGCGGCGATCCCCAGCGCGAGCGCGCCGGCCATGATCGCGGGCCGGCTGTGCGCCAGCCCCAGGACCACCATGAGCACCGACGCGGAGCCCATCGCCAGCAGGACCGTCGGCCGCCGCCCCCACCTGTCGGTCAGGTGGCCGGCGCCGGTGACGCCGATCGCGCCGCCGAGCCCGTAGAGCCCGAGGACGAACCCGGCCGTGGACTCGCTGAACCCGCGCTCCGTCGTCAGGTAGATCGTCAGGAAGATGCCGACGAACCCGCCGGCACGGTTGATCAGGGTGGCGGTCCAGACGACCCAGAACTGGGACGGTAACCGTTTTTGTAAGCTGCGCGGCACGCCCGCATCCTTACATTGGAGGTCCGGTGCTGTCGAAGTGATTCAGTGCGGGAAGATTGCGGCATGAGTGAAGTCGGGACACTGGTGCTCTTGCGGCACGGTGAGAGCGAGTGGAACGCGAAGAACCTGTTCACCGGCTGGGTCGACGTGGACCTCAGCGCCCAAGGAGAGGCCGAGGCCCGCAGGGGCGGCGAGCTGCTCCGTGAGTCCGGTCTGCTGCCGGATGTGGTGCACACGTCAGTGCTGCGCCGTGCCATCCGCACCAGCGAGATCGCCCTGCACGCCGCCGACCGGCACTGGATCCCGGTCCAGCGCAGCTGGCGGCTCAACGAGCGGCACTACGGTGCCCTGCAGGGCAAGAACAAGAAGCAGACGCTCGAGGAGTTCGGCGAGGAGCAGTTCATGCTCTGGCGCCGCTCCTACGACGTGCCGCCGCCGCCGATCGCCGACGACGACGAATGGTCGCAGGCCTCCGACCCGCGCTACGCGAACCTGACGCCGGACATCCGTCCGAGCACCGAGTGCCTCAAGGACGTCGTGCAGCGCATGCTGCCGTACTGGTACGACCAGATCGTGCCGCAGCTGCTCGCCGGCCGCACCGTGCTGGTCGCGGCGCACGGCAACTCGCTGCGCGCCCTGGTGAAGCACCTCGACGGCATCTCCGACGAGGCCATCGCCAAGCTCAACATCCCGACCGGCATCCCGCTGCGCTACGACCTCGACGCGGCGCTGCGGCCGGTCACGGCCGGCGGCACCTACCTGGACCCGGAGGCGGCCAAGGAGGCCGCGGCCGCGGTCGCCAACCAGGGCCGGTAACTGCTCACATACAGAAAGAGGGGGCCGCGGAAGCGGCCCCCTCTTCTCGTGGGTCTCAGGCTTGCGTGGAGTCGAACGACTCGCCCGTGACGAGGAACACGACGTGACGGCCGGCGTTGACGGCGTGGTCGGCGTAGCGCTCGTAGAAGCGGCCCAGCAGCGCGGTGTCGACCGCGGCCTGCGTGCTCTCGGTCCACTTCGGGCCGAACATCGTCTCGAACAGGCTGGTGTGCAGCCGGTCCATCTCGTCGTCGTCGCGGTCCAGCTGGCCGGCGGCGACCACGTCGAGGTTGGAGATCGCGCGGGAGATCTTGCCGGCGATCCGGTCGGCGACCGTGCCCATCTCCTCGAACGTCGCGATCAGCGGCTCCGGCACCGCCACCTCGGGCAGCCGGCGCAGCGCCGTCTTCGCGACGTGGTCGGCGAGGTCGCCCATGCGCTCGAGGTCCGCCGCGAGGTGCAGCGCGGTCAGCACGACCCGCAGGTCGGAGGCGACCGGCGCCTGGCGGGCGCAGAGGTCGTAGACCTTGTCCTCGACGAGCCGGTAGAGGGCGTTGACCTCCGCGTCGCGGGCCACGACCTCCTCGGCGTCGGTCTGGTCGGCGGTGAGCAGCGCCTTCGTGGCACGGATCATCGCGCTGCGGACGGCGTCCGCCATCGAAACCAGTAGACGGTTGACCTGCAGCAGGTCGGCACGGTATTCGTCGCGCATGGTTCTCCTATCGTGGTGTCCCTCACGGTAGGTCCCGCACCGGCGCATCCGGTGAACTTCATCCCGCGCGAGAGTGAACACTGGGTGATGTGAGCCCGTTTCGTGCCCTGGACCACCGTCCGTCGGGTAAGCGACCTCCTACCATCAGGTCGTGGATTGGAAGTTCCGGCAGTCGAAGGCCGACAGCGCGGCGATGGGCTCGGCCATGACCGAGATCCTCGACGCCCTCCTGGTCGGTGTCGTCGTGCTCGACGACACCGACCAGCCTGTGCTGGTCAACGCGGCTGCCCGCGAGATGGGCCTGGTCCGGCAGCGCCAGGGCGCGGCGGAGGAGGCGCACACCATCGTGCGCAGCCTCGCCACCCAGGTCCGGCGCAACGGGGTGACCCGCGTCGTCGAGCTCGACCTGCCCCGACTCACCCACGGCGACCCGCTCGGCGTCAACGTGCGGGCGGTGGCGCTGGACGGCGGCCGGGTCGCGATCGAGGCGACCGATGTCACCGAGGCGCACCGGGTCGCCCGGGTCCGGCGCGACTTCGTCGCCAACGTCAGCCACGAGCTCAAGACCCCGGTCGGCGCCCTGCAGCTGCTCGCCGAGGCGCTGCTGGACGCCACCGACAAGGACCCGGCGGCCGCGATCCGGTTCGCGGAGCGGATCAAGCACGAGTCGGCCCGGCTCGGCCGGCTCGTCTCCGAGCTGCTGGAGCTGTCGCGCCTGCAGGGCGCCGAGCCCCTGCCGGAGCCGGAGCCCGTCGAGGTCGACAAGATCGTCGCCGAGGTGCTGGACCGGACGAAGACGCCCGGCTCCGCGAAGCACATCGAGGTCGCGTCGAGCGGCACCCGCGGGCTGACCGTCTACGGCAACGAGAACCAGCTCGTCACCGCCGTGGTGAACCTGGTGGAGAACGCGATCGCCTACTCCCCGGAGAACACCACGGTCAGCCTGTCGACCCGGGTCCTGACGGACGCCGACGCCAGCTACGTCGAGATCGCGGTCGAGGACCAGGGCATCGGCATCGAGCCGCGTGACATCGACCGGATCTTCGAGCGCTTCTTCCGGGCCGACCGGGCCCGGTCCCGCGCGACCGGTGGCACCGGCCTCGGCCTGGCGATCGTCAAGCACATCGCGACCAACCACGGCGGCCGGGTTGACGTGGTCAGCACGGTCGGAGTTGGCTCGACGTTCACCTTGCGGCTCCCCGCGCGTCCGACAGATGCCGCGCTGGCGCTACCGCCGTCCGTTGAGATCGGAGGCACCCCATGATTGTGACCCAATCGCAACATCAGACCCGCGGTTCGCAGCGCAGTGCGGCTCCCCGGCAACTACGAAAGGACAGCACGTTGGCGCGCGTACTCGTGGTCGAGGACGAAGAGTCCATTTCGGACCCGTTGTCGTACATGCTCCGCAGGGAAGGTTTCGAGGTCTCCATCGCGGCGACCGGCACCGAGGCCCTCACGGAGTTCGACCGCACGGGGGCGGACATCGTCCTGCTCGACCTGATGCTGCCGGAGATGTCGGGCACCGAGGTCTGCCGCCAGATGCGGACCAAGTCCAACGTGCCGATCATCATGATCACGGCCCGGGACAGTGAGATCGACAAGGTCGTCGGCCTGGAGATCGGCGCCGACGACTACGTCACGAAGCCGTACTCGCCCCGCGAGCTGGTCGCCCGCATCCGCGCCGTGCTGCGCCGGCAGGTCGACACGGTCGGCGAGCTGGCCCCGCCGACGCTGTCCGCGGGCCCGGTCCGCATGGACGTCGACCGGCACGTCGTCACCGTCGCCGGCGACGCGGTCCAGCTGCCGCTGAAGGAGTTCGAGCTGCTCGAGCTGCTGCTGCGCAACGCAGGCCGGGTCCTCACCCGCGGCCAGCTGATCGACCGGGTCTGGGGCGCCGACTACGTCGGCGACACGAAGACGCTCGACGTGCACGTCAAGCGGCTGCGCTCGAAGATCGAGCCGGAGCCGTCGGCGCCGCGCTTCATCGTCACCGTGCGCGGCCTCGGCTACAAGTTCGAGCCGTAGGAAGCTGCCGGGCCCCGGCTCACCCGGCGTTCGCGACGGACTCGCGGGCCCGGCGGCGCTCCTCCATCTCGCGGCGCAGGACGTAGCCGCGGATCGCCCGTCCCATGTTCTCGGACGTCTCGTACGTGATGATGACGTCGAACGCGTCGTTCTCCGGGTCGCGGCGGACGAAGAGCACCGTGCCGCGGATCGCGATCGTCTCGTCGTCGAGCGCGATCCGCAGGTCGACCCGGTCGTCGCGCTCGAAGCGGTCCTCGTGCAGGCGGCACCGCACGCCGCCCTCGGACAGGTCGATGACCCGCCCGCGGAACACGGTGCCGTCCTTGCCGACCTCGACGTTCTCGCCGCCCCCGCCGCGCACGTAGTTGCGCCGGGTCTGCAGCCGCACCGAGCTGACGGCCTCCAGGCTCCAGCGCGGCGGGTGCTCCTTGCTCAGCTCGACCAGCCGGACGTCGACGGCCTGCCGCCGGTCGCCCGCCACCCACGCCAGCTCGACGGAGGTGCCGAGCTTCGGCATGTCGGCGCCGTTGACGCCGAACGGCGCGGCGACGGTCAGCCGCTTGCCGGTCACGTCCTCGACGCGGGACTGATAGGCCTCGCCGTCCATCAGCACCACGTCGACCAGAGCGTTGATCGCGGGCAGGGTCACGATTACACGTTCGGCCGATCGGCCGCCGACTTGAGTGCCGGGGTGCTACGAGTCCAGTGCCTCGCGCCACTCGTACGGCTTCGCGAAGTGGCCGGGGGCGCAGACCAGCTCCGACGTCTTGCGCTTCTCGCGCGCCGGGCTGCCCGCGACCACGGTGTCCGGGGCCACGTCCCGGGTCACCACCGACCCGGCGCCGACCAGCGCCCGGGCCCCGATCCGGACACCGGGCAGGATCGTCGCGTTGCCGCCGATCGAGGCGTCGTCCTCGACCGTGGCCCCGCCGACGCACTCGTCGTAGCGCGGGCACGGCGGGTGCGGGTCGTCGGTGAAGACCACGCCCGGGCCGAGGAACACCCGGCGGCCGAGCGTCACGTTCTCCAGGAAGCAGTGCGAGTGGACCCGGCTGCCGTCGCCGATCCGGTTGCCCGGCTCCAGCACCGCGTTGGTGCCCACCGAACAGCCGTCGCCGATGACGTTGTTCTCCCGGATCATCGCGCCGTGCCCGGACTGGAACCGGGCCCCGATCCGCGCCCCGGCGTAGATCACCGTCCCGGACCTGATCCGGCTCCCCGGCCCGATGATCGTCGGCAGTTCGCCGGGTGCCGCGCCGCGCGGCGGCACCCCGATCCGCGCACCTGGCTCCACCACGGTGCCCTCACCCAGCTCAACCCCGGGGAAGATCTCTTCGGTCACCGGATGAACCTATTGCACCGCGGGCCGGTTCGACCGCCGGGTTCGGGCGTTGTCACACACCGGACACCCCGCGACCCGTAGCGTTTCCTGGGGTGCGCAGCTTCAACTCCGGCCCCGCCGGGACGCTCATGATGCTGGTCGGCGTGATCCTCGCGATCAGCTCGACCTGGACCGCCATCGCCCGCACGGGCTGGGCCGCGGCCGTCCCCAGCATCCTCATCGGGCTGTCCATGACCGCCGTGGGCTACTCCCTCTTCGCGAGGTCCCGCCGCACCCGCTCGGAGTCCAGCTCCGACGACGACTGAGCCCCGGCCGCTGGTCCTGTGGCTGAGGTCAGGACTTGCGGGTCGGCAGGAGGGTCAGGGCGACCGTCGTCGCCGGGTGGGGAGCGACCATGCCCTGCCGGGCGCGCTCCGCACACAGCTCGGCGAGCTTCGCGTAGGCGGCACGGCCGATGAGGGCGACGAGCTCCGCCTCGTACTCCTGGTAGAGCCGCTTCGCGCCGACGTGCGCCTCGGGGGAGGACGTGCACCACCAGTGCAGGTCGTGGCCGCCCTCGCCCCAGCCGCGGCGGTCGAACTCGCCGAGGGTGGAGACGAGGACCTTGGTGCCGTCGGGGCGCTTGCGCCAGTCCTGGTCCCGCCGCACGGGCAGCTGCCAGCACACGTCGGGCTTGTACTCCAGCGGGTGCACGCCGTCGCGGAGAGCCTGGCCGTGCAGGGCGCAGCCGCCACCGCCGGCGAAGTCGGTGTCGTTCTGGAAGACGCAGCCGGCGCCGGGGCGGGTCGCGGTGCGCAGGGCCTTCGACTCGCCGTCGATGGTGTCCCACTCGGTGTAGTTCTTGAAGCCGCGGCGGTAGTGCTGCCAGTGCTCCGGGGTGAGGCGCTTCGCGGCGGCGCGGACCCGCTTCTCGTCGTCGTCGTCGGTGAAGAACGCGCCGTGCGAGCAGCAGCCCTCCTCGGCCTTGCCCTCGATGATGCCGTGGCAGCCCTGCCCGTAGACACAGGTCCAGTTCGACAGCAGCCAGGTGAGGTCGGCGCGCACGAGGTGGTCGGCGTCCGCGGGGTCGGTGAACTCCAGGAACTCCCGCGGGAAGTCGAGATCGACCTCGAGGTCGCGCGGCGTCTCTGGCTCGCCGGTGCCGTCGACCGCGACGTGAATCTCCATTTGGTGAAGCGTACGCGTCCCGTCACGGCATTACGGTGAAGGGATGCGGCTCGGTGTGCTGGATGTCGGCTCGAACACGGTCCACCTGCTGGTGGTCGACGCGCACCATGGCGCCCATCCGTGGCCCGCACACTCGCAGAAGGCGGAGCTGCGGCTCGCCGAGAAGATCGGGACCAACGGGGAGCTGACCAAGGCCGGCGCCGACAGCCTGGTGGCGGCGTGCGCCGAGGCCCGCGACGCGGCGTCCGCCCTGGAGACCGACGACCTTCTGGCGTTCGCGACGTCGGCGGTTCGGGACGCGAAGAACTCCGCGCGGGTCCTGCGGCGGGTCCGCGAGGAGACGGGCGTCGACCTGCAGGTCCTGTCCGGCGAGGCCGAGGCGATCATGACCTTCCTGGCGGTGCGCCGCTGGTTCGGCTGGTCGGCGGGGCGGCTGCTGGTCATGGACATCGGCGGCGGCTCGCTGGAGCTGGCGACCGGCATCGACGAGGAGCCTGACGTGGCGCTGTCCGTGCCGCTCGGCGCGGGACGGCTGACCCGCGAGCGACTCGACGGCGACCCGCCGGCCAGGGCCTCCGTCGAGGCGCTGTGCGAATACGCCGAGGCCGAGATCGCCAGGCCGGCGAAGCGGCTGATGGAGGCCGGCTGGGACCGGCCGGTGGCGACCTCGAAGACGTTCCGGACCCTGGCCCGCCTGGCCGGCGCCGCGCCGTCGTCCGCGGGGCCGCGGGCGCCGCGGAAGCTGACCAGGGTGGGGCTGCACCAGGTGCTGTCGTTCATCCGCAGGATGCCGTCGGCGGCCCTGGCCGAGATCGACGGGGTCAGCCCGGGCCGCGCCCACCAGATCCTCGCCGGCGCGGTCGTCGCCGAGGTCACGATGCGCACCCTCGGGATCGACGAGGTCGAGATCTGTCCCTGGGCGCTGCGCGAAGGGGTGATTCTTCGCCGGCTGGAAGTGCTGGAGTCGAGTTGATCGACAGGAGACGCTACCCGGCTGGGGCTAGCCTGGGGGAGTGAGTCATCGAGTGCCGGTGCTGCTGTCCACGTCGTCAGTCTTCCCCGAGCCGACCGCGGCCGGGTTCGAGATGGCGGCCGCCGTCGGGTATGACGGCGTCGAGGTGATGGTCTGGTCCGATGCGGTGAGCCAGGACGCGGGCGCGCTCGCGGGCCTGTCGAAGCACTACGGCGTGCCGGTCGGCTCGGTGCACGCGCCGTGCCTGATGGTGACCCAGCGGGTGTGGAGCCCCGACCCGTGGGAGCGGCTGCGGCGGGCCGCGGTGCTCGCCGACACGCTCGGCGCGCCGGTCGTGGTGGTGCACCCGCCGTTCGCCTGGCAGCGCGACTACGCGCGGACCTTCAGCAGCGGCCTGGCCAAGCTCGGCAAGGCGTTCCCGGGCATCCGGTTCGCGGTGGAGAACATGTTCCCGCTGCGGGGCGTCGGGCGGGAGTTCGTCCCGTACGCGCCGGGCTGGGACCCGACGATCACCGGCTTCGACGCGTACACCCTCGACCTCTCGCACTGCGCGGCCTCCCGGACCGACGCGATCGGGCTCGCCGACACGATGGGCGCGGGGCTGGCCCACGTGCACCTCGGCGACGGCACCGGCAAGGGCCGCGACGAGCACCTGGTGCCCGGCCGGGGCACCCAGCCGTGCGCGCAGCTGCTGGGGTCGCTGGAGCGGCGTGGGTTCACCGGGTCGGTCGCGGTCGAGGTCGGCACCCGCAAGGCGAGCAGCCGCGCCGACCGCGAGGCGGACCTGGCGGAGTCCCTGCACTTCGCCCGCCGGCACCTGGCCACCACCCCCACCGTCGAACCGAGCAAGGTGTAACAAGGCCGACCGCCCTCGCCCCGTTCCCCCGGATAAGTCCGGCGCGAGCGCCAGACTTATCCGATTTTTCGTATTTGTCGGGTGGGAGCCGGCAATCGCCGGCTGAGGGGGGTTGGGCAGGGCCGAGTCGACAGGCAGGAAAAAGCCCGGCACGCCAATGCGCGCCGGGCCGTGAAGTCGCCGGTCAGAGCTTGCGGACGGATTCGGCCTGAGGGCCTTTCGGACCCTGCTTGATCTCGAACTCGACGCGCTGGTTCTCGTCGAGGCTACGGTAGCCGTCCTCGGCGATGGCGGAGAAGTGGACGAAGACGTCGTTGCCGCCGTCGACACTGATGAAGCCGAAGCCCTTTTCAGCGTTGAACCACTTCACGGTTCCCTGTGCCATGGTGCTGTTTCTCCTTCGTAGGGCGTCGTGATCCGGTGCGGGACCCCGGTGTCGAGCGCCGCGAACTGGTGCCACGACCCAACATCGCCCTACCCGCATGTCCGACTTTACCCGTTAAATCGGATTGGTCGGGCACGCGGTGAAGCGAACCACAACACGCAAGATATGCCGAAGTTGGCGGCGTGTGTGGCCGTTTCGCGCAGTTACGCGGTCACGACCGCCCGATCGGCCTCGCCCACCCCTACCTGCGACGGTGCGAGTGTGGCGCCCGTTTCGGCGGCACGCTTGCGGGCCCGGTGTGCCGCGACGTGCGACCTGGTCGCACACCGCTCCGAGCAGAACCGTCGGCAGCAGTTGGACGACGTGTCCAGGTAGACGTTGCCGCAGCGCTCGTCCGCACAGACGCCGAACCTGGAGCTGCCGTGCTCGCACAGCCACACCGCCAGGCCCCACGCCGCGCCGGCGAGCAGCTCCGAGCTGACCGAGGACCCGCGACCGGTGACGTGCATGTGCCAGTCGTGGGTGTCGTGACCGGAGATGCGCGGCTGCATGGGATAAACCTCCAGCAGCGCGTTGAGCTCGGCGACCGCCGCGACGTCCCGGCCGGACGAGCCGTGCTCGAACACCTCCCGCAGCCGCTTCCGGGCACGCCGGAACGCGATCAGATCGCGCTCCGTCGCCTCGGCGGTCTGCCAACTGTCCTCGCCGAACAGGGCGGCGAGATCCTGCATGCTTTCGAGCGGCGCGTTGACGATGTCGACGGCGGTCCGCGCATACGCGTCGAAGTCCACCCGACCAAGGTAGTCAAGAAATGCCACACTGGCGACCAGGCGTCACCGGAGTCGGGCGGTTCTGTCTACGCTCGGCACATGCTCAGATCGGTCATCCTCGCCGCCGCCCGCTCACATCGGGTCGAGCGGATCGTTGAAACCGCCCCGGTCAGCCGCAGCATCGTGCGCCGGTTCATCGCCGGAGAGCATGTGGAGGACGCGTTACAACGCACCCGCGAGCTCGTCGCCGCCGGACTTGCCGTCACCATCGACCACCTGGGGGAGGACACCACCAATCCCCAGCAGGCCGAGGCGACCCGGGAGGAATACCTGAAGCTGCTCGACGCCCTGCACGCCGCCGAGCTGACCCCCGCCGCCGAGGTGAGCCTGAAGCTGTCCGCCCTCGGCCAGGTCTTCGACGAGAAGGTCGCCTACGAGCACGCCCGCGCGATCTGCGCCAAGGCGAGCGAGGCCGGGACCACCGTCACCCTCGACGCCGAGGACCACACCACCACCGACTCGACCCTGGAGGTCCTCGGCCGGCTGCGCGCCGAGTTCCCCACCACCGGGGCCGTCGTCCAGTCGTACCTGCGCCGCACCGAGGCCGACTGCCGCGAGCTCGCCGTCACCGGCTCTCGGGTCCGGCTCTGCAAGGGCGCCTACAAGGAGCCCGAGTCGGTCGCCTACCAGTCCCGGCTGGAGGTCGACAAGTCGTACGTGCGCTGCCTCAACGTCCTGATGTCCGGCACCGGCTACCCGATGATCGCCACGCACGACCCGCGACTGGTCGCCATCGGCGAGGACCGGGCCAAGTGGTTCGACCGCAACCCCGACGAGTTCGAGATCCAGATGTTGTACGGCGTGCGCCCCGACGAGCAGCTGCGCCTCGCCCAACTCGGGTACACCGTGCGGGTCTACCTTCCGTACGGCACGCAGTGGTATGCGTACATGATGCGGCGCCTCGCCGAACGCCCCGCCAACCTCGGCTTCCTCGCCCGGGCGGTCAGTTCGCGCGGCTAGTCCGACATCTTGGGAGGTTACGGGCTTACTCAGCATCTCGTCCGTACGGGCGACGCGGCGCCTTGACCGGGTCGCGTACGTTCCGGCAGTGATGCAGGGGGATGAAGCCGACGCGCCGCACCGCACGGGACCGGGGACCACACCGGAGCCCGCGCCGTCCGACGCGCCGGCCCGCCCGCCGCTGCCCCGCCCGCGACCGGC